>LUCF01000003.1 GCA_001593845.1 Candidatus Bathyarchaeota archaeon B63
GTCTGGGGGATGGAAGGCCGGTTGGAGTTCAAGATTGGAGATGCTAAGGTCCGGATCATACAAGGGGACATAACTGAGCAGGAGACGGATGCGATAGTCAACGCGGCGAACAGCAGTCTAATGGGGGGCGGAGGGGTGGACGGCGCGATCCACAGGAAGGGCGGGCCTAAGATCTTGGAGGAGTGCAAGAGGATCCGCGAGACAGAGTGGCCGGATGGCCTGCCGACCGGGAAGGCTGTAATAACGACCGGGGGAAATCTGAAGGCGAAGTACGTGATCCACACAGTCGGCCCTGTCTGGAGGGGAGGAGGCCGAGGGGAGCCTGAGCTGCTCGCCGAGGCATACAGGAACTCCCTGAAGCTCGCAGCCTCTAAGGGTCTGAGGACGGTCGCCTTCCCCGCCATAAGCACGGGGGCCTACGGCTACCCAAAGGATAAGGCCGCTGAGGTTGCATTGAGGACTGTCAGAGATTTTCTGGAGGAGGAAGGCGGACTCGACGAGGTCATCTTCGTCCTCTTCACGGAGCCCACGCTCAGGATATTCGAGGAGAAGGCGAAGGAGATCCTAGCATAGAGAAGCCGAGGAGCCCGGCTCATCCTGCTCATCCGAAGGGAAAAAGTAGGATCGAAGGGTAAGATCCTCCCATCCAAGAAGCTCAGGGAGAAGGTAGGCTTAAAAGCCGGAGACCCAATCGAGATCACAGCGAACAGGGACATCCTGATCGTGAAGTCCGCACCTTACCCGCTAAAGGAACTTAAGAGAATCGCTGATCGCCAAATACTCAAAGAAGCATCCGAGAAGATCCTCAAAACCCGCTGATCCCCGCCCAATTAGGAAGAGCGGAAAACGATGAGCGGTTCATCCGTAAATCTCCCGAGATACGTGAGCCTACTGAAGAACCTACGCGGAGTCGCCTTCTTCGATCCGGACGCGCCGTTCCCCCTCGAGGAAGTAAAGTGGCTGAAGAAGAGATACAAGTACAGGAACATAGGCATACCTCAGAGCTTGATGGCCGCCATCAAGCCTGAGATGAGGAACCTCCTACGGGGAAGGCCGTTCGAGGTTCTCGATTCCCCACTTCCGGAAATCGAGGAGTTGATCCGGAGGGTCTCTGAAGCCCGGCCTGAATTCCCGAGATACGTGATCGAATCCCTAACCCTAACCTCATGCTATGTGAATGCGCTTATCATACTGGGGAGGGAGTCGCTTCCCATACTAGATCCATTCATCGCCTGGGCCTTGAGATCAACAGCCGAGCTGGACGAGGTTGAGGTGAAGCGGAACCTACGCATAATAGGATACGCGATCACGGATTTTCATAACGAGAACTCGGAGGAGGCATATGGCATGCTGAGGAGCACCGCGGAGAGGATCAGGAGGGGAGAAGACCCAGCCGAGGTCAGAGGGGAGATCGAGGAGTTCACTGAGGAAAGGGGGAGGCTGGCACGTGATGATGGGGAGAAGAGGTTCTGGAGGCTCAGGCAGGCTGGCGGCGGGGAGGAGAGGATAGTTATAGCCTACCTCGACTTGGCATCCCTCATCTTGAGGGCTCTCCTCCGAGACGACGCCTCAAGCCTCGTGAACCTCGTAGTCGGGAGCACACAGAACCTCAGCATGGCGCTGAGCTTGATCCCGGCCTTCGTACTCGAGGCTTAAAGGAGCCCTACTCGCATGCCATGAATCGCTCAGCCGCCGAGGCCTCTGTTGAGATAAGCCGCCATCCATACGGAGACAAACTTAAATATGGAGTACGGGAATCACGTAGATTGGTGGTCCCCCTAAATGATATATATTAAGCATATCCCCTCGATAAAGAAGCAGGCGATAGAGGACATGCATGGAGCCACGTCCCTCTACCAGATCTTCTGGCAATCAGACGAGCATGGGGCGAGGTTCGGCGAGAAGAAGCCCGAGCCGATGAAGTCATTCTCGAACTTCGCGAGGATAACGGTCCAGCCGGGAGGAACGAACCAGATCCACGTCCACGAGGATGTCGAGCAGGTCTACATAGTCCTGAGGGGGAGGGGAACAGTTCAAGTCGGCGATGAGAAGGCGGAGGTCAAGGCCGGAGACGCCGTCTTCCTCCCAGCGAAGGTTCCACACGGCTTCGTGAATACCGGGGATAAGCCCGCCGTGCTCCTGCTCATCGGAACACGAGTCTACGAATAAGCACCTAACAATCCATGGGAAGCTCAGCTCATTTAAGACCTTAGTATCCCCGAATGGTGTGTTAATCTTCTCCTTTACAGTTGTTTCAAGAATCATTCGCTTTAAATCTATAAGTGATGCTGCGCTAAAGTCTCTTTGAATCTCTCTCCGCCGTCTATCCATGGAGATGCCGGTTTCATGCAGCAGGAGGCTATAATAGAGGCGCTGATGGACCCCGCAGCGTATGACGAGGAGATCCGCTATATAAAGATGCTTCAGACCCATATATCCTATATAATTCTGACTGGGAAATACGCATACAAAATAAAGAAGCCCGTGGACTTCGGCTTTCTAGACTTCACCACGCTTGAGAAGAGGAGATTCTACTGTGAGGAGGAGGTCAGGCTGAACCGGAGGTTATGCGGAGACATGTACGTAGGCGTTCTCCCAGTAACAATCTCAGACGGCTCGGTAAAGATAGGAGGCTCCGGGAGAACGGTGGAGTACACAGTGAAGATGAGGGAGCTCCCCCAGGAGGCCCTCATGTCGAGGCTGCTGGATAGAGACGAGGTCACGGCGGACATCATGGATCAGATTGCAAGGATACTATCAGAATTTCACAGGAAGGCTGAGACGAACAGGGAGATAGAGAGCTACGGATCAATAAGAATCCTTAGGTTCAATTGGGATGAAAACTTCGATCAGACAGGGGAGTTCATCGGGAGGACTATCAGAAAGGGGGATTACGATTTCATCCGCCGGGCTGTCCGTGGATTTCTGGATGGTAGGAGGGGCCTCTTCAAGCTGAGGCGTGATAAGGGTAGAATAAGGGAGTGCCACGGCGACCTGCATTCCGGAAACATCTTCATAGCCGATAGGATCTACATATACGACGCTATAGAGTTCAACAAGAGATTCAGGTACTGCGATGTCGCCTCTGACATAGCCTTCCTACTCATGGACCTCGAATTCCTATCAAAGGAGAGCCTCTCCATACGCTTCCTGGATAGATACATAGAGTACAGCGGAGAGAAGGAGGACTTCCTGGAAGTATTACCCTTCTACAAGTGCTACAGAGCCTATGTGAGGGGGAAGGTGACCAGCTTCAAACTGAACGACCCGAACATCCCAGAGGAAGAGAAGGAAACATCAAGGCAGATGGCTGAGAGATACTTCTGGATGAGCCGCCAATACGCCGAGCAGATGATCCGTGGGATCAGCTAAACCTCATGGGCCAGCCGCTCGATCGATCTCAGCAGCGCCAGTGACTGTTCATCCCCGGTGTCGAAGTTTCTCGTCTCAACAGCTCCCGAGGAAGTATCGTATAGTATAACCGGGACGGGGTCCGAGACTGGGCTTTCATAGACGCTCTTAACGGTCTCGTAGATCTCCATCTTCTTCACGTTCGAGAGCTCATCTGCGGAGCCCGCCCTCCTATTCAGTCTCTCCCTAACGACCTCCTCGGGGCATCGGCACTCCACTGTGTATGCCTTGACGCCTGCCTTCAGAGCCGCTGCATAGGCCTCTTCCCTAAGCCTTCTCTTATAGAATGTCCCGTCGAGTATCACGTTGTATCCCTCTTTTAGGAGCTTCCCAACACGTCGGAGAAGCTCAGCGTATACAGATTCCTTCTGCCTCCATATCATCCGCTGATACCTCTCCGGTATGGATTCCTGCCTGTCAAAGATCCTCTCGAGATCGTACCGCATCGGGTCGTCGGACTCTAAGACCTCATCGAGCCTCGCCGTCCTGAAGAGCTCCCTCCTTATCTGATCTGTTCTGAGGATTCTCCCCCCAAACTCGGATGATAGATAATTCGCCAATGTTGTTTTCCCGGTTCCCGGAAGACCGCAGACGATGATGAGCATCTCACTGAATTATGGAGACCCGCGGCGACTTATATTTGCTTCTTCGCCCATGGCAGGGCATAGCGTGGAAATAAATATAAGGACGCTTAAGGAGAGGCCTTACTCGGTTGAGGCTGGTCCATGAAGAGGATCGAGTTTAGGCTAGGAAAGAGACATCTCACACTTGAGGTTCCTCCATTCCTCATCGACTTCCGGAAGAGGAACTTCAGCTCGATGATGACTCGGAGATTATCCGGAGGGAAGGGAACGCTCTTTTATGTTTATATAACGAGGAGGAATCAGTTATCGAAGCTCCTCATACTGAAGGCTATGCACCCAGGGATCTTCATGCCTCCGAGACTGGAGATCAACGAGGCATTCAGCAGGGAGGAGATAAACGACTTCATAGGCTCCGTGAGGGAGCTCGAGAAGGAATGGAAGTATCAGGATCATGGATTATGGAGGAGAAGAATCGACGATATGACGATATACATGGTTCTGGTCGTAGGGGATGACAGGTGGACCGTGAGGGCTATGGTCTCAAAGGAGGGCGTTCCCGGATATGGGGTGGAGCTCCCAGTCGACGCCCGGCTCTCTGAGAAGTTCATGAAGGAGCTGACCCCAGAGGAGTCCCGTGACTTGGAGATCCATGAGCATGGGCAAAACCGGCACTTCCACTTCACAGTCTATGAGATCGAGAGATTCATAGACCTCGTGAAGAGGTATGATTATTACTTCGCCCGAAAAGAGACGTGGGAGCAGAGCGTAAGGATAGAAGGTCCACCCTGAGGAACAGCCAGGCTTCCCAGATTATTTCGGTCAATTTTATAAGTGTGTATTGCTTGTTGTATTACGGTGTATCGGATGAGCATCATCACTGTTCGTGTTCCTAAGGAGATCAAGGAAAAACTTGAGAAGTACGATGTTAACGTAAGTGAGACCGTGAGGAGGCTCCTCTCTGAGTATCTCTCCGAACTGGAGATGAAGGGTCTAGCTGAGAGGCTTGAGCTGCTCAAGGAGCGTTTAGGCGGAAAGATAGACCCGGAAGAGATAGCCCATCTTGTACGTAAGGATAGGGAGCTAAGGTGAAGTTTCTTCTGGATGCTTCAGCGCTGATACCGTTAGTGACTAGGGCTGGAAAGCATCTTTTAACTCTAGCCGCCCGCGAAAGTTTATTCACGACGGATCTTGCGATCTACGAGGCTTGCAGCAGCCTATGGAAACTTTCAACGTTACTGAAGAGGATCTCATTGGTGGACGGGCTGGAAATCGCGGATACGATTAAACAATTATCAGATACCAGAACTATTCAGACAGTAACTTTCGACGAGCTAAATCTATCACGTATCCTCAAGATGGCGGACGAGGAAGAATTGACATTCTATGATGCTTCATACATAGCCGCGGCGGAAAGCGTGGAGGCTACTCTAGTAACTGAAGATGGGACGCTGCGAAGAAGGGCAAGCAGCTATGTTAAGACTATGACGTTTGAGACCCTTAAAGGAAAGTTGGGATTATAGAAGCAGCCTTATCCATGATTATGTGTCGCGGCAACACCTCTCCGGAAGTTACTAAGCCTCATATGCATCTCAAGATAAGAGGGTTCTTCTCCAGTTGTGATAACTCCTTCAAGTTTAAATATGCTTGACGAAGGATCATCTGCGAGGCCTTAATCGCCAAGCCTCAGCTGTAGAAGGCATCTCGGCTTTCATTTCCACTATAGCCGATAGGGAATCCCTGCCGATAAAGTTAAATGTAGAAGATTAAATCTGTTAATCTTGCAATCAGGCGGATGGGTGCAACCAAGTTGAGAAAGAACGGGGTCATGACGAACGGGAAGTTCGAGGGATTGATGCACATCTCTAATCCTCAGGGGCAATTCACGATTGTGGCGACGGATCAGAGAGGCTCACTGAAGAGGATGATAAATCCTCAGAACCCAGCTGGCGTAACGCCGGAGGAGATGAAGAGGGTGAAGAGGTCTCTGATAAAGAACCTCGTCGGCAGGAAGAGCCCTGGGAGGGCAAGTGGCATACTCGTCGATCCGGACTACTCCTACGAGCGGGAATTTCTGGGGTCATGCGAGATCCGGGCTGACGTGGGCATATTAATGAGCGTGGAGGCAAGCGGCTATGGTGGTAGGGGAGAATTCGCACCTGAAGTCCAGATCTTCGGGGGGCTGGACGTAGAAGAAGCCGTCCTAAAGATCAAGAAGAGAGGAGCCTCAGCCGTCAAGATGCTCGTCTATTACCGCCCGGACAGCCCCACCCGCAAGCATCAGGAGGCGATGGTCAAGGCTGTGGGGAGAGCCTGCGAAAAGTATGATATAGCCTTCCTCTTGGAGCCGGTCTCGCACTCCCTCGAGGATGGCCCGCATAAGAAACGCGATCCGAAGGAGTTCTCGGAGATCAGACCCAAGATCGTGATAGAGACCGCTAGGGAGCTGACGAAGCCTGAGTACTGCGTAGACGTCTTGAAGGCGGAGTTCCCGGTTAACCTGAAGTACGCTGAGGAGCTTGGGCAGGACCCATCTGAAGCCTGCAGGGAACTCGACGAGGCAAGCCAGATACCATGGGTGATCCTAAGCGCCGGGGTCGACTACGAGGAGTTCAAGGAGAACCTCAAGTACGCCGTCAGCAACGGCGCTTCAGGCTTCCTCTGCGGCCGGGCGATATGGAAGGAGGCGGTCGGAAGAGAGGACATGGACGAGTTTCTCCTCACAGTCGGGGTTAAGAGGCTTAACGAGCTGGTGGACATAGTGGACGAGAAGGCCGAGCCCTGGTACAAGAGGTACGTCGACTCGATAAGCGAGATCGAGATCATACGGGGAGAATAAAAGAGCCCATCAAGGTTCACCTGCTCACCGCTAAGTTTTTCATACAGCGAATAAGCCGGCGCCGAGGCGTTATCATCTAATCCGCCGGCTTCGGTAATCGTTTTAAGTATCCGTCGAGCTCATCGATGCTTCCGAGGATCACGTCGGAATGCGCGATTATCCATGGGCTTGGATCCCTAATCCCGCATATCGTTATCGTCATCTTGCCCAAGAGCTTCGCGTAGAAGAGCTCCATACATGTGCCCGCTGATAGACGGGGAAGATAAGCGATCAAGACGTCGCAGCGCTCAATATCCCTGAGATCCCTACTGATGAAGTCGAAGTTCCATCCCTCACCTGCGCGATGGGCATCCCCCTCCCTGTAGATGACGCGTTCCCGAACCCACGGGTCCACAGGCTCAAAACCGTTCCGCCTACAGATCTCCCTGATGGCTTCCCTGTAGGACTGATCATGCTCTAAGCCTTGGATCGGCCCGGAGATGAATGCCCTCCTCATCTCCCTACATCCTCAATCGTCCACCTCGTTCCGGTAGGCGTGTCTTCAAGGGTAACGCCGAGCTTCGCCAGTCTCTCCCTTATGTCATCAGCGGCCTTCCACTCCTTCCTCCTCCGCATCTCGTTCCTCACGTCTATCAGTATGCTGATGAGCCCTTCGAGTATCTCACGGTCGGTCTTCACCCTCCCCTCAGTCCACTCTATCCCGAGAACATCCAGGAGGGCGATGAGCATCTCGGAGACCCTCCGCTTCGTTGTTCTCTCGATAGATTCGTTGGCGTCAGCGAAATTGTTTATCGCCTTCACTACGCCGAGCAACGCCGTGATCGCCAAGGGCGTGTTGAAATCGTCATCCATAGCCTCCTCGAACCTCCGCCTTCCCTCCTCAACCTCAGAGATGAGCCTCTCATCATCAGGCGTCAGCGAGTCCCTCTCGGCGAGGCTGATCAGCCTCCTGAGGGCCCTCAGTATCCGCCTGAGCCTCCTCTCAGAGGCGGCGAGGGCCTCCTTATTGAAGTCTAGTGGGCTTCGGTAGTGCGCGGAGACTAGGAATAGCCTCAGGACCTGTGGGCTGCACATCTTGAAGGCTTCTCTGACCGTTATGAAGTTGCCTAGGGACTTCGACATCTTCTTCCCTTCTACCGTGAGCCACTCGTTATGAAGCCAGTACCTCACGAACGTCTTCCCAGTCGCCGCCTCCGCCTGAGCAATCTCATTCTCGTGATGGGGGAAGATGAGGTCCTTCCCTCCCATATGGATATCCAAGGTCTCACCTAGATACTTCTGCGCCATGGTTGAGCATTCGATGTGCCACCCAGGCCTCCCCCGCCCCCAGGGGCTGTGCCAGCCGGGCTCACCGGGCTTCCATCCCTTCCAGAGGGCGAAGTCCGCCGGGTTCCTCTTCTTCGGGTTCACCTCTATCCGGGCTCCCATCCTCAGGGCCTCAGCCTTATTACCTGAGAGCTTGCCGTAATCCTCAAATTTTGAGACGTCGAAGTATACGTCCCCGTCGGCCACGTAGGCGTATCCCTTCTCTATGAGGGCCTCAATCGCCCCGATGATCTCTGGGATGTGCTGGGTCGCCCGGGGAGAGACATCAGGCCTCTTTATATTCAGCCTCTTGATGTCCTCGAAGTAGGCGTCGCTGTAGAGCTCGCCGAGCTCCTGTATGCTGATCCCCATCTCCCTAGCCCGGTTTATCATCTTATCATCGATGTCAGTTATGTTGCTGATGAACCTGACCTTGAAGCCCCTGTATTCGAGGTATCGGCGGATAACGTCGGCTATCACGAATGCCCTGGCATTCCCTACGTGGATGTAGTCATAGACCGTTGGGCCGCAGACGTACATGCGGACCTCCCCCGGACGAAGCGGAGCGAACTCCTCCATCCGCCTTCCAAGCGTGTTATACACCTTGAGAGCCATCCTCAGAACCCGCAGCGAACCTCTAATCATGGAGAAATGAAGCAGCGATACGTATAAAATTGTCTGGGCCGTGCATGCTGAGAGGAGCCTGGGATGCCAAAGATGGAGCTGCTAGGCAGAGGCCTTGAAGATCCCCGTTCTCGGCTCTTTCTGCCTCGTCCAGCATCAGAGGATTACCGATGAAAGGGGCGGCTTAGGAAGCCCCTTTCCTTTATCCGCCCTGCCCTATTCTATGAATCTTCCTGTAAAGCCCAGTGAGGAAACGGCTGATCAGCCTCCTCGTCTTTCCCCAGGAGACCGTAATGCAGATGAGGAGAGAGGCTGAGACGACGATCAGGGAGAGCGTCCACTCGTCCATGAATCCAACCATCCATTGAAAGATGTATCCACCTATGGACGCCCCTGCAGAGTAGAATGCGCTTTTCCCAACAGCCTCAACGAGGAGGAACTTCTTAAGGGATATACGGGCTGATCCGACGAGAAGCGCGATCGGCACATCCGGCCACTAGGAGAATCACGAGAAGCCCGTACTTCTCGATCCACCTATAAACGGCGCTCTCCTCCCGCCCGTCATGGAAGGCCTCCCTGATGCCTAACCCCCAATAATAGGCGGTGACCTCCCCAACCGCCCCTCCTAGACCCGCTGAGACCCCGAGGAAGATGGGGTTATAGTATTTTATCATTGCGATGAAGGCGGGTGTGAAGAGGTCCCTTCCGATAACCGTTAGGTGGCCGAGCATGGAGACCGTGAAGATCCCAAGCAGCCCAGCCTCTTCTAGGATTCTGCCCACGAATAGGATCTGATGAAGTATCACGCCTGAGATCGTTGCTGTCAGGACCGCTGCAGAGATGTTCAGTACTGCTCTCCGCCTCAATCTGGTTCACTTTTCTCCTTTAATCCGGCGGTGTGTACTCCCTAATCTGTATGAGGAGGTTAAAATGTTTCGGGTGTAGGCTCCGTGAGGCACATGGACCAGGGGCCCCGGCTCATCTTACTCCGCCAGAATGGCCATTATCCACGTCTCAGGGGGTAGGATTCACATCCAGAACCGTTATGAGGGGAGTATTCCCCAATTATTTGCTGAGCGGAATTGAGGCGTGGCGTAACAGCGGTACTGCGTATGCATAACGTGAAGAGATGCGTGATTCTGGGCAGGGTCAACAGGTTCACAGCCGAGGTCTACCTGGGCTCTTCTAAGCGGACGGCATACGTAAACAATACTGGGAGGCTGCTGGGCTACCTGTCCAGGGGTAGGAGGGGCTTCTGCATCAAGCAGAGGAGGGAACTAAAGAATGACCTTCGGCTCTTCGCTGTCAAGGAGGGGAGGCTCGCCGCGGTGATAGATACTCAGCTCCAGACGAAGGCCCTAGAGAAGATGATGGAACTGAACCTCATCCCCTGGCTCAGGCACTTCAGCATCAGGAGGAGAAACGCCAAGTTAGGCAGCTCCCTGATCGATTACCTGCTGGATCACCCGGGAGGAGAGGTCTACATGGAAGTGAAGAGCGCCGTCTTGAGAAGCGACGGGTACGCCGTGTACCCCGACTGCCCCACCATCAGGGGGAGGAGACACATCGCTGAGCTCACAGACCACGTCGCGGGGGGAGGGCGTGGAATAATCCTCTTCATCGCCGCATTGCCCGGCGTGAAGGCCTTCAAGCCTAATTATTCAGCAGATCCGGAGATAAGCCGCCTGCTACTGGAGGCCGCGGAGGCCGGAGTTGAGGTCCGGGCTATCAGGCTCCACTATAACCCAGAGGACCACCATGTATACTTATCCGAGCCTGATCTTCCGGTTCATCTTCAGCATCCGATGAGCCTGGCGAGGCGCTGATCGATAAATGATCTCTGATAGATCGCTTGTTGCATTAGTCCCTGAGATCAGACGAATCCTCCCTTTCCCGTTTCCGCTTGCTCAGCGGCATTTCAAGGGAAAACTCTAAGCCCTCCAAAAATGAGGGCCCCGAAGATGAAAGACTTATGCTCCCCAGCATGATTAATTCAACAAGCGGTTTTCCACGCTCCTTTATAAAGGCCTTATATACAAAAAATTTTTTGGCGGCAAAGCCGCATGCGGAAAACATCGACGAGAAGGAGATCTCCAATTGGAGATCCAGGTCAAATTCTAATCGCTTAGACGGGTTAGTAGGGACGTATGAATAAGGACAATCAATAAAGCAAGCATATCAGATAAGATATGCATGTCAAACCCGTCTGATGAGGGACCAAGCATAAATGTCAGGGGATGAAGAGATCCAGCAGGCCATAATGCGGTTCCAGAGGAACGAGATCACCGAGCACATAGTATACAAGAGGCTCGCCGAGAGGGCGAAGGGCAGAAACGCGGAGGTTCTCAAAAGCATCTCCGATGACGAGCTGAGATACTATAACGAGTGGAAGATGTTCACGGATATGCTTCTGATAAGCCTGGGGATCGCCGCTATCTCCTTCCTGATAGGGTGGCTGGCACGGGGCGTCCTGCAAATTGAGATATGAAGCCGAAAGGCTGGTTGAATCGGTAGAGCGGCTCAAGCGAAGCCATGTGAGGGAACTCGTAGAGAGGAGAATGAGGGAGTTCAAGAAGCTCGGAGAGGCGACGAGCCGGGAGATATTCAGCGAGCTCTCCTTCTGCATCCTATGCGCGAATTACTCAGCTGAACGGAGCATGAGGATCCAAGCCGAGATAGGAGACGGCTTCATAACCCTGCCCAAGCCTGAACTGGCCGAGAGGCTGAGGAAGGCTGGCCACCGATTCCCTGAGTCCCGAGCGTCATACATCGTATCCGCCAGGAGATACTTGGACAAAATAAAGGGGGTTCTGGAGACCATCAGGGACCCTATGGAGCTGCGGGAGTGGCTGGCTAGGAACATCCCCGGGATAGGCCTGAAGGAGGCGAGCCACTTTCTTAGGAATGTGGGGCACACGGACCTCGCGATCATAGACTTCCACATCCTGGACATCCTCGCTAGGCATGGGGTCATCAAGAAGCCGAAGACGATGACGAGGCGCAGGTACCTAATGATCGAGGAGAGGCTGAGGGGCATAGCCAACCGGGTTGGACTGAATATGGCTCAGCTAGACCTTTACCTCTGGTACCTCGAGACTGGGAAGGTTCTGAAATAGCCTTAAAGGCTTATCTTCCCAGTTCATGATATGTAAGGTCATCCTAGCTGAATGGGGGGCGGACGATGAGATTCTACACCCGGGACATTATGATCCGCACAAAAAGGAGGATGGAGATCATCGATGTAACCCGGGATGTCCAGCGGGTCGTAAGGGAGAGCAAGATAAGGAACGGCTTGGTCAACCTGTGGGTTCCCCACTCAACAGCCACAATCTCAGTGAATGAAAATGACTCGGAGCTCTGGGAGGACATCCTCGACGCCCTCCAGAGGGTCGCCCCTCTAGAGGGGAACTACCGGCATAACGCCAAGTACGGATGGAGCATAAGGGAACAGAACGCTCACGCTCACATCATGAGCTGCCTGATAAAGCCCGGCATATCCATCCCGCTTGAGGATGGTGGGATGCCTCTCGGAACATGGCAGTCTATCCTCTTCATCGAGATGGACGGCTCAAGATCCCGCAGGATACACGTTCAGGTCATGGGGGAATAACCCCTCACCTTCGGCTCAGCCTTCTCTGGACAACCCTGATGAACCTCTCAACATCCCCATAGGACCTCTCATATATGTGCGCGCTGTTCGAGAAGTCCAGATAAGCGCCAACCTCGAGGCCCAGCTGCTCAGCGATCCTCCTCTGCAGCTCAGTCATCGCGAGCATGTTCATGTGCATCGCCCTGAAGATGTCTCGGCTCCTCCAGGCTGTATGCATGATGAGCCTGTCATCCCTGACCGTGCACCAGACCCTCTGGAGGCATGGAGGCGACTCGACCCACATGTCCACCTTGGGAATCCACGTTATCGCCTGGGCTCTTCTGGAGAAACTCCTGTCCCTCAGCTTCTCAATTATATATTCTATCTGGTTTATCGAGCCTTGAGGGTACTTGAAGAGCCTCTCATGATATGTGTAGTGGATCTTCCCATCCTCAACGGCCCAGTCCAGCGTTCCATGCAGGACCTCATCGTAGTACTTCTGTATGGTCCCCTTAACAGCTATGTTGATGTCCCCCCTGTGTATCCTGGGCTCCTCGAATGGGCTCTCAACGACTATCATAAGCCCAAGGATCTCCCTGCTCATCTCCCCATACTCAGTGGGAACCTCAGCTCCCCTTCTCCAACACTCGATAACGGCTCTCTCCCACGCTTCCGAGATGGTCTTAGCCGATATGACGATGCCGAGGGAACTCCCGACCAACGCCTTCTGCTCCTACATCAGAGAATTACGTGACGGGTAGATAAAATCTTCGGGTAGATTTATCAGATTCGCAGGAGAAATTCAGATCCGTAATGGCGAAGAAGCACCCACTGAACCGCGGAGTTCCATGCATGAAGCATAAATGCGTCCTATGCTGCTTAGAGACGAGGATGCCGCTGACGCAGTCCGATATACGGCGGATCATGAAGGCTGGATACAGCCTCGGGGGATTCGCTGTTAAGACGAGGGAGGGGTGGAGGCTGAAGAACCGCTCTGGAAGATGCGTCTTTCTGAGCGGAGGGAGATGCATAATCTATCCCATCCGGCCTGAGGGGTGCAGGCTGTACCCGCTCGTCTACGATGAAGCCTCTGGGACTGCTAGGCTCGATGACCTATGCCCATACAGGGAAGAATTCGAGGCGACAGATAGGGACATCGGGAGATTAAACGACCTGCTGAGGAGGCTGGCTGAAGAGGGAGGACGGAGGCACAGGCCAGGCAGCGAGAAGCATCAGACATACAATTAGATCTCAGCGCTTAGGAGATTACGTGATGCTCATATTGAATATCGACGGAAGCCTATTGAAAGGCAACATTATAAAGATGCTCGGATCATAAAAATAATGGGTTCCAATTAAAGGGCTGGAAAGAGTGAAGCCTCTGATCCGGAAAGGGACAATCAAGAAGATAAAAAGGCGGATCCCATGGATAGGCCACGTCATAAACGAGGAGACCGCCGGAGACCTCAACCTGGCCAGCCCAGAATTGGAGATACATGCCAGGAAGGGGAGCCTCTGCCTCTCATGTAGGGGAGGCCGGAGGCTCTGCGGGAAGCCCAGATGCCCAGCCATCATCAAGCTCTATTCCTTCATCAGAACCAGGAAAGCCGTTACCATGAACCATATGGTCGGTTCATCCCCTCCAGGCGTCTTCGTTGGGCGGATCGGGTATCCATACGTCTACGCTGGGCCTCTGGTTCCACCCGTCCTAGGAGACACATCAATCTATGACCTTCCAGAGCGGTGGCTGGGCAGGGAGGCAGAGGAGATAATAGAATTCAGGACGAGCCTCATCCGCGGGAAGTTCAGGGTGAACGTGAAGAAGCCGTGGAAGAATGAAAGGTTCCTTAGCAGGACGCTTGAGGTTGCACTCTCAAGGGATCCCGTGGACACCGAGGTTAGGTTTCGGAAGAAGCCTTCTGGTAGGTTCCTCTTCGACGGGACCCTCCAGCCGATGGGCCCATCAGCCCTCCTCGAGGAGATGCGTCTCGGAGGCTCTAAGACCGACTCCAGGATAGAGAAGGCTTACAGCGACGGAGACCTGAAGGCTGAGGAGGCGATCATGAGCCTCTACGTGGACGGCGTGCCAGTCTCGAGGCTTCAGAGGGCATTCAGCGTTGGGGCCTTCGGCCTTAAGGATCAGAGGCGCATGGTCCCGACTAGGTGGAGCATAACCGCCGTCGACTCTATAGTCTCAAGAAACCTGATAGAGAAGGAGATTAAGGGGAGAAGGCCGATCGATGAGTACCGCGTCTACGAGTTCAGTTACCTCGGAAACCGCTTCGTCATCCTGTTAACACCATCATCTTGGAGGTACGAGTGGATCGAGGCGTGGTACCCCGGCACAGTCTGGAACCCGGACAGCCGCGAGATAGCGATGGGAGGCGACTGGGAGGGATACAGGGGAAGAACGACTTACGCTTCCATCGGCGGCTGCTATTACGCTGTGAGGCTCGCAGTCGCGGAGTTCCTCGCGGAGGAGAGGAGGCAGGCAGGGGTCATAGCGATGAGGGAGATCCATCCGAGCTTCATAACGCCCCTGGGAGTCTGGATAAACAGAGAAAGCGTAAGGGAGGCGCTCCGCAGGGACCCGGTCAAGTTCGATGAGCTCGATGAGTCACTGGAGCACATAGCCAAGAGATTCACGATAAGGATCGATGAGTGGGTAAGGACAAGCGTCCTCCTGAAGGATGCCCTCTACCAGGAGAGGCTCACGAAGTATCTGAGATAGGGATTGAGGCTCAGCGGGCTTCTCGCCGCCCCCACGCTGTGAGGTTAGATTCTCCTTATGCCCTTTAGAAGATCCTTGAGGAGGACCTCTGGGGCTTTCTTCCCCTCCTTCTCTCTGATCTTCAGGGCGTATCTCTTAAACTTGTCGAGGGTGACGGGTCTCTTCCCCCTCTTCTGGGACAGGTACGCGGACTGCACGATCGCCGTAGTCTCAGCCCCGATCTTCTCATCGCAGAGCGGCTTTGTATCGCTAAGGACGCAGTTGCACATGTTCCTTATCTCCCCCTCGAAGCTCTGGGCCCACGTCACCCTGCCGACGGGGATCTCCCTCCTCCCACCGGTTGCATCGGTTATCTCGATCGATCCCTTCTCATCCTTCTTTATCGGCCGAATTATGCCGTTCGTCCCTATAACGCGGGTATCCAGCGAGTCACGGTAGGACCAGGAGCCCTCCACGTGGGCCGTTGACCATGACCCATCCTCGCCTTCGAATCGGATGATAACGTGAGCGTCATCCTCAACCTCGAAGGGCCTAAACTTCCCCTTCAGAATGCGGGTCTTCATTCTGATGCATATCCCATAAGGCTCAGCCGCCTTGACAACGGCGGGCCTCATTTCGAACCCGGCTAAGAACCATGAGCATGTTATCGCGTGAACCCCATTATCGAGAAGCGCCCCTCCCCCAGCGATCTCCGGATCCCAGAACCAGGAGGCCCACTCCGGCCCACCATGCGCAGTTGCTAGGAAGGTCAGCTGAAGCTCCCCTATGACGCCGCTCTCTATGAATTTCCTCATGTTATACCAGATGGGACTGTAAAGCCAATTCTCGTTGTGCTGATAGAGCTTCCCGCTGTCCTCCACAGCTTCTATGACGTCTAAGCACTCCAGGTAAGTCCTTGCCATCGGCTTCTCAGCCATCACATTCACGCCTCGACTCAGCGCCTCAACAGCTATCGAGCTGTGAAACTTCGTCGGTGTGCAGATATCGATGAGGTCCAGGTCCTCCTTAGAGAGCATCTCATCAAGGTCATTGTAGGTCCTCACGGACTGGGCGTCCTCCCTCAGCCTCTCGGAGAGATCCTCATCTCCCTCCTCCTCAGCCCTCCTCGCCCTCTCGAGGTATGTCTTCTCCGTTGTCCTCCTGGCCTCCTTCAGGGCCTCCTCCGAAACGTCGCAGATCGAGACCAGCTCAGCCTCCCTCACCTCAGGATAAGCGGGGAGATGAGCAATGCGGTATATGCCGCCAGTCCCCACAACGCCGACCTTTACCCTCTTCAAACCCCTTTCACATCCTACCATGATAACTTAGGATAATCTTAGAATCACCCAAATGGATATTAAAGATTTTCGAGCCCGAAGAGCCACTCCGGACTTGAAGGATAAGAATCCGTAAGGGCACTCCCTGCTTGGCTGTGGAGATCAGGTAACCAGCCGCCCATAATGCCTCCAAGCCGAGATGAGAAGGAAGCAACTACAAAATAACAGGCCAGAAAGCCCACACCTTTAGGTCTCAAGCCATGCCGAATCACCGGAGGCGAGAACATCCCCGCTTCAGCCGTGGGGGAGCGTCATTTTTATATAACCTGGCCCCCTAATATAGACTCAGCTGAGCGGGGGATGCATCATCAGCTTCGAGTATGTGGTAGAAACGGAGGATCTGGCTAAGTATTACCGGATGGGCCCGGTCACCGTTAAGGCCCTGGACGGGGTTAATCTAAGAGTAAGACGCGGAGAGTATCTCTCGATAATGGGGCCTTCCGGCTCCGGGAAGACGACCCTCTTCAACATGGTCGGGGGTATAGATAGGCCGACGAGGGGAAGGGTCTTCATCGACGGCGTTGACATAGCGAAGCTGGATGCCTACGAGCTTGCCTGGCTTCGATGCAGAAAGATTGGTTATATATTCCAGACCTTTAACCTCATACCGGTCTTAACGGCCCTCGAGAACGTCACTTTGCCGATGATCTTCGCAGGTGTGGAGAGGGAGGAACGTCTACGGAGGGGCCGGGAGATCCTGGAATCGGTTGGTCTCGGGGACAGGCTTGACCATAAACCCGCGGAGCTGAGCGGCGGCCAGCAGCAGAGGGTCGCCATAGCTAGGGCCTTGGCTAATAACCCCGTCATCGTCTTGGCTGATGAGCCCACTGGGAACCTAGACCTCCATACAGGCCTAGAGATCATAACGTTGCTCCGGGAGATGAATAAGGAGAAGGGTGTAACGGTCATCGCCGCGACGCATGACTTGAAGATGATAGATGTCAGCGATAGGATCGTCTATCTCCGCGACGGGGTCATAGACAGGTATGAAACGAGAGCCGAAGTCTACATAAGAGCCTCAGAATAACTCTCTTCAATATCTTATCTTTTCTACTTATTCCATTTCTAATTCTAAGCTAGCGTATATAAGCATATTATGGTAATAAGGAATTCGATAGAAAAATCTTATATACATATAAAAAATATATCTGAAACCAGTGAAAAATTCAGGTGAGAAAAAACGACCGCTGAAAAAGAAGTGGAAGTAGGGCGAGGAATAACCGCGAGGTCCATCATTCTCGGCGGCATCGTCTTTATCTTTTCCCTTATAATCCTAGCGTACAGCTTCCACCGGGTTCCCGGAGGGAACTTCGAGGGAGTCCACTACATCGTATATTTCAGCTCTAGATGGGGATACAGCTGGAATACAATATTCTTCCCGTTGATCCTGATAATCGCGGCTCTCCAGCTCCTGCACAGGAAGCTCGGCCTCACACGTCAAGAGTGGACGATCGTCTTCTCGATCCTCTCAATGATCTGGCCTATGTTGTTCTGGGTGGGCATATACACGTGGGCCGCTCAGATAACCCTTCCGCCCGCGGGGTTCCGCGGCTGGGATAGGCTGCTGGAGTACATCCCTGACTCTTGGACAGTTAAGGATGAGCTGATCGCGAAGGCCTACTTCGATAGACGTAGCTATGAGCTTGCCTTTGGATACTGGCCTATCCATAATGTGCTCTATGCTGAAGCATGGGCTGTTCCATTAGTCGTTTGGACCCTATTCGGCATATTCATAGGTCTCCTGACATATGGGCTGGCGCTGATCTTCAGAAGGCCATTTGTGGACATAGAGAAGCTACCGTTCCCAGGTATGTATCCGAACCTCTCGCTGATCGAGATGGCCTCAACCCCGGCGAAGGCCCAATCCGGCATGAGGGCGGTCATCTTTAGCAGGAAAGCAATGTACTTCTGGCTCGGCTTCGCCGTAGCCTTCATACTCGAGTTGTTCAATGATGACGGGGTCACCGCATGGCTGATCTGGGAGAAGAATCCTCTGCCATGGGAGGCAGACATAGACTACAGCGGAGCGATAGGGCCACCCGGCGGGGCGCCTGTATTCCTGAACTTCTGGAACATGATATACCACGTTGGAATCGCCTTCATATTCCCGCTGGACATACTCTTCACTGGGCTGCTGTTCTTCCTGATCTGGCATTGGATAGTCCCATGGGGCCTCGTAGCGGCCGGCTTGTACCCCGCAGGCAGAAACGTCAGAGGCTTCGGCGTCTGCTGGCCGGCTGTTTGGGGAGACGAATGGGCAGAGGCGTACCAGATGCAGTTCCTAACAATGTGGCTCGGCATAGCCCTCTTCACCGTATGGCAGACGAGAGGCTACTGGTTGGAGTCCTTCAGGTCCTTCCTTAGGGGCGGAGGTGCTGAGGCGGCGGCTGGCGAGCCGTGCTCCAACAGGACTATATGGCTGGTGTTCCTAACAGGCAGCATCGGGCTACTCGCATGGATGATAGCGAGCGGTATCCACCCATGGATGTCACTGGTCGTCGTGGTATACATAATCCTCGTGCAGATCGCAATAATAAGGATGAGAGGTGAGCTCTGGAGCGGCATGTCCACATGCCCGTGGGGCTTCAGGACTCAACACACAGTCGCGCCTACAATTAGGCTCACGGGATCCGTGATTGGAATGCCAATAGATGAAGCGGCGAACTCCCTGACTGCCTTCGGCAGCGCGTTCGTCTTGTCAACACCACTCGCAGGGGGGAGCTACCAGCCTTGGGCTCCCAACGTGGCTGGCATATACTCATACAAGATGGCTGCTGAGACGAAGACCAGCGCAAGAGATGTCTTCCGGGTGCAGATGCCGACGCTTATCTTGGGCATGATCTTGACGACGTTCCTCGGCTGGCTGGTTGTGGGGACGGGAGGGATGAAGAACTGGGAGCACGGCTGGACCATGAGCTGGGACGGAGCCTTGAATAATATGGGACAGGCGGTCTGGGCTACTGAGGGCACAGGCTTCACGACGAGGCCGCTCTCGGTTCCCACAATGACTTGGGGCGCAATCGGCATCATCGAGGCTATAGTCCTGATGTACCTGCGCATGAGGCTCCCATGGCTGCCCATAAACATCGTCGGGGTTCCTCTCCTCATATGGACGCAGGCATTCGGCATGTTCACGATCTTCATCGCATTCATCTGGAAGCTACTAACGCTGAAGATAGGCGGCGTCAGGGTCTACGAGAACATCATGGTGCCCATAGCGATGGGGATATTCTTCGGCAGCATCGTACATTGGCTCATCCTATTCCCCGTATTCCTCCAGTTCATGTTCTGGGGATGGACGCCTCTCATCAAAGCCTAGCCTCTTAATCCCCCATCTTTTTTTATAGAAGACCCGACTTTTCCGTGAAAGCCCTTATACTAAAACTTATATTAGCGTGGCACATCAAGAATAATCAAGGCGAGTAGAGACATGCACTCGAAATCATGCTTAATGCTCGGCTTGATATTCCTCCTCATTCTCTCCACCACCCCCACCGTTTTGCGGGCGCATGGACAGGGCGAGGAAGGCTGGAGGCCGGAGCAGTGGGTCGAGGAGATGGTCGAGAACATCAACATGAACAATATAATAGGGCATGTGAGGGTCCTCTCCAGCTACCAGAGCAGGATGACGGGCTACCCCGGATATGAAGAAGCAGCGAGCTATATCTACGATTACTTGGCGAATGAACTTGGCCTCAACACGTGGATCTGGACCTACAAGGTCCTCGTCCCCATAGACCACGGCTCCACAGTCACGGTAACATCTCCTGAACACAGGACCATAAGGGCCTACGCACTTCTGCCCAACGGCATCCAAACTTGTAAGACGCCGCCTGGGGGCCTAAGCGGGAGGCTGATCTACGTCGAGGACGGGGACCCAGAAGACTTCGACGGCTTCGACGTTGAGGGAAGCATAGTCCTCATGAAGTTCAACAGCAAGGGAAACTGGGTCAACGCCATGATATTCGGAGCTAAGGCCGTCATATTCTGGGATACCGCCTGGACCATACGCGGCGAGATGGACTACAAGAGCCTCATGGCACCCGTCAAATTCCCGAGGCTCTACATCTCAGATGAGGATGCAGAGTACCTTCTCAGCCTCCTAGGCCCGGACAGAGGCCGATCAACAGTTGTGGAGGTCAGGGTAGACGTTAACATGCTCTGGGAGAATGTTGAGGCGAAGAACATATTCGCCTTTATCAACGGGACACGCCCAGACCTCTACAACCAAACTGTGATGGTGGCCGCCTACTACGACGCTGCCTCCGGGATCCCGGCCATCGCCCCCGGAGCTGAGGAGACTCTGGGAGTAGCCTCCCTTCTGGAGCTCGCCAGAATCCTGAAGGAGAATCCGCCGCACAGGCCGATCATGATCGCGGCCTTCTCAGGCCAGTACTTCGCCATGCGCGGAGCCAGGGCCTTCGCCGAGGACCTCTTCTTCCACCACTGGAGTAAGGAGCAGGCTAAGGAAGCGAAGGGCAGCCTCTACACCTTCGGGGTCTACGGCGACCAGATCAGGATCACATTCGTCCTGGACTTCTCCACAGACTCGGATCGAGTCGTCGTGACGCCTACGGGCATGCATATGGGCGGGTGGGACTGGTCGGCTGGGAGGGGAGGCCCATTCCCGGGGGAGTACTTCCTTAATGAGCTGGGCAAGTATGACAAGATGAATTACGTGCACAAGATAGGGGGGAGAAGCTACAAGGTCTTCCTCGCCCTGCCCCTCATGGGCATAGCGGGGGAACGCGCCTGGCTGCCATCGATGATCATGCATATAGCCGAGGTGCTAAACGCGGCGAGGAGCCTCGCCATAGCCTTCTACACGGCTCACTCGGCGAGGCTGAGGTGGGACACCCCAAATGACAGGTTCGAGTTCGTCAAGTTCGAGAACCTAAAGCCCCAGGTGGAGTACTCATTCTCGATAATAAACCTAGTTGCGAATGACATCAGAGAAGCCACAATGAAGGTCTTCGAGGACAGCATGATGCATGGCCCGAGCAGGGGGGCCGGGGGGGTCATGGGCTCCGCCTTAATGAGGGGACTAATTGGAAGGTTCAACTACACCAAGAGCTGGTACGATTATGACTGGGACGAGATCCTGGGGGATGATGGGCAGCTACTCGTCCAGGTGCGCCATGTGGGGCCCATGCAGGTCTTCTTCAGGCATTACTTCATCGTTGAGGCGATGAAGAACGGGACATTCCTCATACCCGGCCTACGCCCATCCGGCTGGGCAGTCGGCGAAGCCCGATACGAAGTCGCGGCCTTCGTCTATAACCGAACCACAGGAAACATAGAATGGGCCACGGACTTCGGTTATCACGGCACCAGGCTCTGGCCCTTCGGCAAGCCCGTAGCGCTCATGACTGATGAAGAAGTCAGGGGAAGCCCAACCAAGCCTGTGCACGTCTCCCTGTTTAGGGCGGGTACGATCATCATCCACGACACAGTTGACCCCAGGACGCTCTCAACCCCGCTCATAGTCGTCATGCGGCCCGTGGACTTCAGAGTCTACGAAACCGGCCGCGGGACAGCTCCGCCGCACTACAGCTACTACATCGCGGCTCCCCTCCCGCCGCCGATGATTGAGCGGCTGATCCGGCTCGGGATAGGAGACCCAACCCTCGGCTACGATGCTCTAATATTCGTTCCGCCCGACACACCCATCGACGTAATATTCTTGGGGGCCGGAGGCGAGGTTCCCCTAGGCATCCTTAGGGGAATCAAGGTTAGGGCCGGCGAGTACCTCGATGTCTCCCTCACGGCCTTCAGATACGCTGAGGAGTTCATCTCACTGGCCGGGAGAAGGCTGGAGGAGCTGAGACGTGAAGCCGCCGTTGCACAGGCGATCATCCCGGCGATTAACGACTACGAGAAGGCCTTAAGATCCTATAATGAAGCCCAGAAGGCCCTCCAGAACCGCCGCTACTCCCAGGTCTACCCAAACATCTACAGGTCATGGTTCTACGCCAGGAGGGTCTACGAGACAACCAGAGCTACGCTGGTGGACATAATCTACAGCACAGTCTTCTTCTTCCTGCTGCTTATACCATTCGCCATCCTCGTAGAGAGGCTCATCATCCACGAGCCCTCAATAAAGAGGATACTCTACATCTTTCTACTCTTCACCGCCAGCGCCATCTTCATGTACGTGATGCATCCCGGCCTGAGGCTCGCAGCCAACGTCCAGATGGTCATCCTGGGCTTCTCAACATTCATCCTAACCCTCCCGGTCCTCGGCCTCGTGATGACCAGGTTCTGGGAGATCGCGAAGCTCGTCAGAAGAAGGGTCATCGGCCCCCACTTCATCAAGGTCGCCAGAACAGCTGAGATGGCCTCAGCCCTCTCCATAGGGATCGAGAATATGCGCAGGAGGAAGCTGAGGACTACCCTCACCCTCACAACGATCATCCTAATCGTCTTCTCCCTAGCCTCATTCACCGCGCTGACCTTCTATGACGTCCCGAAAGAAAACCCCATACCGATTGAAGAACCGCCATACACGGGGCTCCTGGTGAAGGGTCCGGAGATGGAAGCAGGAGGCGGGAACCTCCCACTTACCCCAACAGTCGTCGAGTACCTAAGGGCCTTCGCGGGGCCCGAGGCGGTCTTCGCTCCCAGGGCGTGGCTACTCCCACCCTACGATTTCTTCATCGCGCATAATGAGGCTGGAGAAGAAACGGAGGTCCTAGCCATCATCGGGTTAACGCCCCAGGAGGTTCTGTGGGACAAGATCTTCGAGTTCGTGGTCACCCCCTCCCGTCCATTCGAGCCTGGGGACAGGTTCGTCGGCTTCATCTCGAAGGACATAGCCGATGAACTCGGCGTCGATATGGGAGACTCGATCTTCATAGCTGGGATAAGGCTTTACATCCTCGGGATAATCGACCACAATGACTTTTGGAAGTTGATGGACATAGACGGTGAGCTCATCACCCCAATCGATCCCGTGTTAGGGCGGGCGGGCGCACGGGAAAGAGTACGCCGCTCCTTCATAATCATCCCATACGAGATCGCGGTGCGGGTGGGGGCAGTCATACCCTCAGTGGCGATCCGTTACGAGAACTCCACCCTCGCAAGGGAGAAGGCCTTCCTCGTGACCAAGCACCTCTCAACTTACCTGACCACCTACTTCAGCGCGGAGGGCACATCGTACCTCGCCGTATGGATAAAGGGCTACGAGATCTTCGGCCTGCAGCTCATGGCCGTCCCCTTCACCTTGGCCGCCCTCGTCCTCCTCAACATCATGCTCGGACACGTCTACGAAAGAACCCGATACATCTCAACTTACAGCTCCGTGGGCCTCTCACCCATGCATGTAGCCACGATGTTCCTCGTTGAGTCAATAGTCTTCGCCGTCCTAGGAGCCACCCTAGGCTACATACTCTCCCTCATAATCGGGGCGATCGTCGCCGCATACGCCCCAGGGGCGATCCTGACGAACTACGCCTCCGCCTACATCATCCTCTCAATCACAGCCTCGATGGGAACGGTCATGGCCTCCTCAATCTACCCGGCCATAAGGGCCTCGAGGCTCGTCACCCCATCCCTCGAGAGGGTCTGGAGGGTGCCCACCAAGCCCATAGGAACCGAGTGGACAATCCCCCTGCCCTTCAGCTTTACTGAGGAGGAGGCCTTGGGCGCCCTCGCCTACAT
>LUCF01000004.1 GCA_001593845.1 Candidatus Bathyarchaeota archaeon B63
CGTAAAAAATAAAAAGGGTTGTGAACGCGGAGACTGAACCCTCAAACCTACAGCATCCCGGACCCTTATCCTAATGAGAAAGGGAAACCGTGAAGAGGGCCGGGCTTAAGATCGAGTCCAGCCGCGGCTCGTAGCTGACTAAGGGCTACTTCACATTCCCGAGACCCCGTGGGGCTTAGATGAAATGGGCAGATGAGGGCAAAGAGAAGAATGGAGGAGGTTTTGGCTCAGCTCAATCCCAGATCTGAGATTATCCTCTTGAACTCTTCCTCCTTCAGGGAGGCTCTTCTCCCATTCTCGTAGATCAACTTGATCATGGACATGACGGCCTCAACCTGATCATTAGTCGGGGTTCTGCCCGTCAACTCCCGGATCTTATGCTTCACGATGGCTCTCCCGGAGTGCTTCCCTATCGTCAATCTACGCCTGTTCCCGACCAGCTCCGGCGGGTAAGGCTCATAAGTCAGGGGGTTATTTAGGACCCCGTGAGTGTGGATGCCGGACTCATGAGCGAAGGCGTAATCCCCAACTATCGCCTTGTTCGGGGGGATCCTGTAGCCCGTTGCCCGCCCTATGAGGTCAGCCAGCCTCTTGAGCATCCGGGTCTTACCCTCGTACTTCTTAACCCCGTAAAGCATGTATAGGTTCATGATCACCTTCTCCGTCTCAGCGTTCCCAGCCCTCTCCCCGATCCCCAGGAACGTGGTACTCGCGTATATCCTATCCCATACGCCTGAGGCGGCTCGGATCGCCGCCATTGTATTCTCAACGGCATTCCCGAAATCGTCGTGGGCGTGGATCTCGATGTCCCTTATCTTCGTCTCAGCCTTTATGGCCTTGACCTTCGCCGGTATCCCATTCGGGAGGGGAGCCTCGGGATCCGAGAGGCCTACCCCAACCGTGTCGCATATCCTGTAGCATTCAGCCCCAGCCTCGGCGACGGCATTCACGAATCTCCTCTCGAAATCCCAGTCTGCCCTCGTGCTGTCCTCACCGTGGACGAAGACCCTCAGGCCGTGGTCCTTCGCCGCATACTCGACAGCCTCAACGACCCTCTGTAGGAGCTCCTCCTCCGTCATCCCCGGCCACTTAGCCCTGAAGTGGATGTGAGAGACCGGGTGGGAGATCCCGACCTCATCAAACCCGCAGCTCATCGCGTTGTCTATGTCAGCCTTGACGGCCCTGCACCAACCGGCCACCCTAGCGTCCAAGCTCATGTCCTGAATAAGCCTAGCCGCCTTCTTGTCCGACTCCTGGAAGTGATGTAGCTCTATCCTCTCGACCCCCACCTCGTCGAGGAGGCGAGCTACCTCAGCGGCCTCCTCAGGCGAGACCGCCAGCCCGGGCATCTGCACGCCGTCCCGGAGGGTAGTATCATCGATAAGCGGCTCCGTCTTCAGCTCCATACTACTGAAGTGAAGCTCCTCAAGGTTCATTCTTATCCATGGCCTCCCTGTCTGTCTAAGCTTCGAAGCCAGCCTTAGGGAGGATAAAAGATCGAGATTAGGGTCTCAGTATGCAAGACATTCGGATGTTGCTCGATCATCTCGTAGATTATCTTCCTGAGCTCCTCTAGGCTGTCAGCCTCGATGACGACGACTGCGTCGAACCTGCCGAGGACGGAGTTAGCCATCTTCACGCCCTTTATCCTCCTCGACCTCACGATCTCCTCAGATGTCCCCGGCTTCACGGTGACCATCACGAAGGCACGGAGGGTTTTCCGACGTAGATCCTTTGAAGAGGACATCCTGGCTCTTCACTCTCAGCCTTTTTAACTCGATAATACTAGAGATGTCTCTGTATGGATTATGTTCGGGTCCTTCTCGATGACTTTGTAGAGGATCTCATTTATGCTGTCGAGGCTCGGCGCCTCTATTATGATGACGGCGTCGAACCTGCCGTATATCGCGTCCGCTTGAACGACCTCCTTGACCTTCCTCTTTATTCTGCCCACAACCTGAAGGGAAGTCGCCGGCTTCGTCTTCACAAATATATACGCTCTCATTTACTCACCACCTCTTTTCATTCTCTCCTATTCTTAATAATCAAGATACTTCATGATCTCCCACGGCGTAACATAGAGGCAGTACTGGTTCCAGTCGTTTGTCTTGTACTCGATGAAGGCGTCGAAGATGTGGCTCCCAAGCGTTCTGTGTATGACATCGTCACTCTTCATCTCATCCAAGGCATCCCTCAGCGTCGTCGGGAGCTCATCAATCCCCAGCGCCTTCCTCCTCTCCGAGGAGAGCTTATAGACATCCTCATCCACGGGGTCTCCTGGGTCGATCTTCTTCTTGATACCGTCAAGCCCAGCCATCAAGATGCAGGAGTACGCCAAGTATGGGTTGCATGAAGGATCAGCAGACCTGAACTCGACCCTCTTAAGTGAGGCATGCTTCGGACCCTTGAAGTAGACCGGGACCCTTACGAGGGCTGATCTGTTACGCCTGGACCACATAATATATATCGGAGCCTCGAAGCCTGGGACGAGCCTCTTGTAGGAGTTTACTGTTGGGCAGCATACAGCAGTGAGCGCCTTCGCATGCTCAAGGAGCCCGCCGATGAAGTATCTCCCGGTCTGACTGAGCTCGGCGTACTCGTCGCTCTCATCGTACATGGCGTTCTCCCCGCCCTTCCAGATCGATGTGTGAACATGCATCCCACTCGCGTTGTCCAGGTAGACGGGCTTCGGCATGAACGTGGCGATCATCCCATACTTCTTAGCCACATTCTTAGCGACGAATTTATAGTAGATCGTCTTATCAGCGGTCTCAACCAATCCTCCGAAGCGGAAGTCTATCTCCATCTGCCCAGCCGTCGCCACCTCATGGTGATGCATCTCAACCCTGAACCCAAAGTTATCCTCCAGTATGGATGCCACCTCATTCCTGTACTCGATCGTCGTATCCTCTGGGGGAGGCCTGAAGTAAGCCTCCTTCGGCCTTAAGGTGAAGCTCCCAGCGGAGATCTCAGGGGACTCAGGAACAACCCTCGGAGCCCCCCAGGAGTCCCCCTCACCCCCCTTGGGGCTGACCCACAAGTCCCAGACGAGCTTCGTCGGATCGACCGAGGAGAAGATGAAGTACTCCAGCTCAGGCCCAAAGTAGCTAGTGTAGCCCATATCCGCAGCCGTCTTAACCGCCCTCTTCGCCACGTATCCCCTAGAGCAGACCTCGGATGGCTCCTCGCCTCCGTATGCTTCATAGACATCCCCGATGACGATTGCGCTCTTCTGCTTCTCATCGCTCGTCCAAGGTATCACAGCCAGGGTCTCCGGATCAGGCTTAAGGATCATATCTGACTCCTCGATGGACTTGAAGCCCCTTATCGATGAGCCGTCAAAGCCTATGCCAGATGTGAGGGCGTCGCCCTCTATGTACTCCCTAGCCGGTATGACCACGTCTTGCATGAGGCCGCGGATATCCACGAATGTGGAGTGGACCCATCGTATCCCATTCTTCCTGAGCGTCTCAATGGCTGCCTTAACGGCCTCGTCCTTCAATGTTGGCACACCATTTTTGTTCAATAGATCGACTATAAATTGAAAGAAATGTATATAAGTTTTTCGTTTATTGAAAAAACATTTATATAATATCTAAAAAATTGAATAAGTGTATTGGACGTGAAACCGCTCATGGAGACCAGGTTGGGAGGGAGAAAACTGGAGAAGAGCGAGGTTAAGGCAATCGACGAGATAGATCTTCAAATAATAAATCTGCTCCAAGAGGATTCTAGGCTGAGCTTCAATAAGATTGCGCGTGAGCTCGGAATATCCGTGGGAACGGCATACAACAGGATCAGGAGCCTAGAGGAGAAGGGGGTGCTGAAGGCATACACCGTGATCGTGGACCCCGTGAAGGTTGGATACAGCCTGACCGCGATAACCCTTATCCAGGCTGAGGGGAAGCACCTCACAGACGTCGAGAAGGAGATCTCCAGAATAGAGAACGTCATAGCCGTATACGACATAACAGGGGACTATGATATAGCTGTGATCGCTAGGTTCAAGGACAGGTTCGATATGAACAATTTCATAAAGGGCCTCTTGGCGATGCCGTACGTGAAGAGAACAGTGACGAACGTCATCCTCAACATCGTCAAGGAGGACTTTAGGATCAAGCTTCCGTAGATCTCTGGAGGGGAGACGGCTTGAGGTCGAGATCAAGGAAAACATAACTAAGCTCAGAATCACAGTCGAGACTTAATTAAGCGGCAATGTTGCCTCCCATCCCGTGAATCTCTAATCCTGCCTTTAGAATGAGGCTTCTCCTCGTATCCCCAATAGATCTTTGTAAAAACAATTATGAAAAATTTTCAATTAGATTTTTATTTAGACATGGAACCTCATGGGATGAGTTTCGATAGAAGGCTCTGAAAGCCCCTTAGGGCATAATACGCGGAGAGATCCTGAATGTTCCCATATGTAAGACGAGAAAGTACTGAGAAGCAGAGTCATGGCCACAGCGGGTGGTGAGGCGGCTGGATCATGGACTCATAGCCCGCTCAGACCTTACCGGTCCAGATTCTCGGCTGATCTCAGAAACCCATTATGGATGAGCCGTCAGCCTGTCTGGAAGCCGGGCGATAGGAACCTGTATATTGTTGTATTTGAGAATTTTTAGATGGATATGAGGGAGGGCTCACCATGAAGGTGGCGATGGCTCAGATAAATTCGACAGTCGGCGACCTCAAGGGGAACATCGAGAAGATAAAGGAATACATGGGGAAGGCGAAGGATCTCGAAGCCGACCTCGTAGCCTTTCCTGAGATGGCGGTCACCGGCTACCCGCCCCAAGACCTGCTTTATGAAAGGGCCTTCGTGAGGGAGAACAAGAAGGCACTTGAAGAACTCATTAAAAGTAATGATTCTGAGATCGTGGGGGTCGTCGGCTTCGTCGACTACGACGATGAAGGTAACCTCTACAACGCCGCCGCGATCTTCAAAGGAGACGAGATCGTCGGAACGGCGTATAAGACCCTCCTGCCCACCTACGACGTCTTCGATGAGGACAGATACTTCAAGCCGGCGAGGGAGGAGGACATCAGGCCGGCGAGGGTGGAGATGGGCGGGAAAGAGGTCAACCTGGGCGTTGAGATATGCGAGGACCTGTGGGACGAGGGATACGAGATCAAGGTGACCGACCTCCTCGCTGAGAGGGGAGCCAACCTGATCGTTAATGTCTCCGCATCCCCATTCCACGCAGGGAAGAGATTCGAGAGGGAGCATCTGCTGAGGGAGAAGGCTGTCAAAAATAGGGTTCCCATCTTCTATGTGAACCTCGTCGGAGGCCAAGACGAGCTAGTCTTCGACGGCCAGAGCCTAGCCGTGGATGCGTCAGGTAACCTCATAGCGTTCGCCAAGCAGTTCGAAGAGGACCTCGTGATCACCGACATCGACCTGGAGAGGGGCGTGGCTCCGAGGGTTGATCCCCCACCCTACAACAGGGAGGAGGAGATGTTCAATGCCCTGGTCTTGGGGGTCCGCGACTACTTCAGGAAGACGGGATTCAAGAAGGCCGTAGTCGGGATGAGCGGCGGAATAGACTCTTCGCTTACGACATGCATAGCGGTTGAGGCCCTGGGCAGGGAGAACGTTATAGGGGTCTCGATGCCCTCCAGATTCTCCAGCGAGCACAGTAAGACCGATGCGGAGAGGCTTGCCAAGAACCTCGGGATATGCTTCGTCCGTTTCTCCATAGAGGATATTGTTGAGAGCTACAGAAGGACACTGGAGGAGCCGCTGGAGAAGATACGGAGGCACTTCGGCATAAGTAAGGAGAGGGACGACCCGGTCGCCGATGAGAATATACAGCCCAGAATAAGGGGGAACTGCCTCATGGACATCTCAAATAGGCTGAGGGATCTGAGGATACTCGTGCTTAACACGGGGAACAAGACGGAGCTCGCGCTTGGCTACTGCACCCTGTATGGGGACATGACCGGGGGGATCGGGGCTCTCGGGGACGTAAGCAAGCTCGAGGTCTACAAGCTCGCAGAGTACGTGAACAAGAAGGCCGGCAGGGAAGTGATACCGAAAAACGTATTCAGGAAGAAGCCGTCGCCGGAACTCAAGGAGAATCAATATGACCCATTCGACTTCAGCATAGTCAGCCCGCTCGTAGACGAGATCATCGAGAACCGCAGGGGAAAGCAGGAGTTGATAGAGATGGGGTACCCAAAGGAGACTGTCTTGGACATCTATGGGAGGGTCAGGAGGGCAGAGTACAAGAGGCGGCAGGCGCCCCCCTACATAAAGATAACCCGGAAGGCCTTCGGCATAGGGTGGAAGATGCCGATAGTCAACAAGTACGACGGATAAGCAGGCGAGCAGGCAGCTCCCTTCCCTGAGTTCTCAGCCGGAAGAATCGGCCTGTAAAGCCGTAAAATAGAATGGGTCAGAAAAAGGTTAGGCGGGTTCATTCACCTTCTTGCCGGTCTTCTCTGTCCATTCCCTGATCGGGACGGCGAACTGCTTCTCAACCCTCTCCCTGTGGATGCTATTGTACGTGCAGAAGGCCCTGAGCTTCCCATCCGGCGTCGCGTAATGTATCGCGCACCTCTGAACCCTGTCGAGGTCCATGTTCCAGACATCCTGGAAATGCATTATCCCTATCATTATGACCTTATACATTAGAGCCCCCAGAGCCTTGATGCTCCCCCTCCTCACGATGCCCTTCAGTATGTCCCGGAAGAGATCAGACTTTATTATGGGCAGGAACTTCAAAGCCTCCGCCTTCGCCCTCGCCTTCTTCCCCCTCACCCCATGATAATAGATGCTCCAGAAGACCTCAGCGAACCTGTCAACATCCACATGTCTGGTTATTGGAGAGTACGAGTCCTCCTCGATCACTATGAATGTTGAGGCCCCACACATCGGGTGCATCGTGAACTCCGGGTACATCCGTCCCTTAAGGATCTCCATCCCCCTTGCGATTGGGACAGGCCAGTTCACGGGCCTCCAGTCCTTAACGTGTATCCGCCCGCCCGTCTGCTCCTCGATGAGCCTGATGGCATCGGGGACCGTGATCCTCAGCCTCCTCATCTGCTCCTTCTGGGCTCTCCCAGCCATCGAGATCGGCTGGATGTTGACGCATCTTATAATGTCTGAGTTCTCCACGGCGAACTCGATTATCTCCCCCAGGTCCCTGTCATTGACGCCCTTTGCCAGGGTGACGACCAAGACTATCGATCTTAGGCCTATCTCCCTCGCGTTCTCCAGAACTCTCTTCTTGATCGGTATGAGGCCCCTTCTCCCCCTCAGCTTCTCATAGATCTCCTCTCTCAAGCCGTCGAACTGAAGGTATATCGTGTTCAAGCCCGCCTTGTAGAGGCTCCGGAAGTACTCTATGTCCTCAGCCAGCCGTATCCCATTCGTGTTCACCTCGACATGCTTGATCCCGGCCTTCTTAGCCTCCATGACTAGGCCCGGCAGGTCATTCCGGAGAGTAGGCTCACCGCCGCTGAACTGGAGAGCGTTACAGGGCCATGGGCTGTTAGACCTGAAGACCTTTATCATCTCAACTATCTGATCGTAGGTAGGCTCATAAACATAATTCGCCGCCCCAGCATAGGCGAAGCAGATGGGGCATGCCATGTTACATCTGTTTGTGACGTCGATTATGCCAAGGATCGTGCTGGACTTATGTTGGGGGCACAATCCGCAGTCGTAGGGACATCCATCCTCAACCTTGGTATGCGGCTCTTCAACTCCTGAGCCCAAGTACTTGGCGGAGTTCCACTCCTTGTAGAACCACTTGTAAAGCTCAGCGTCGCCCCAATAGACATCCTCGAACCTCCCATGCTCTGGGCATTCCTTCTCCAGGTATATCACGCCGTCCTCCTCATAGATCCTCATCGGCACCCTTCTCAAGCATTCCGGGCATATGCTGGTAGAGTAAGCCTCAAACTCGCCTTCCCGCTTCATCATCTAATTACCCATCCACCTCTAGAAGAAAGATAATTATCATCTTAAATGTTTTTCATAATAAATGTTCATCATCAGTTTTTAATTGAAACTAACAGCCCAATGATGTAGAGGAATAATAGATGCGAATGTTTCATATTTTATGGAAATTTCAGCGGGTTAGGATCAATGATGGGTTCAACATCTCCCATGATTGTGGGGAAAAATAATCGTCCTGAAGGAGATGAAGGAAAAACTGGGGTTAGCCTAATCAATGGATCATCATTGAGGTTAGAGTAGGAGAGATCGTTTTGAGGTAATCTTTGAGCCTTGAGAGTCCCGTGAAAGAACTGAGGAGATGCCTGCATAACAGTTTTGTTTCGGCATTCTAGAGATAAAAAATTGGGGGGTTCAGGGGACTTCTACCCATTTCCCCTTCTCTGCGGATTCCTCTATGGCGGATAGGATCTCCTGACACTTCAGCCCATCATAGAAGGTGGCGGCCATCGGGCCGACGGGCTTATCGTTGACCACGCAGTCTATGAAGTGATGGATCTCATGGACGAATGTGTGCTCCCATCCTATTATGTGGCCGTGGGGCCACCAGCGGTCGATGAATGGGTGGACGGCCTCGGTTACGAGTATGTTTCTGAAGCCCATCCTGTCCTCCGGGTCCTTCCTCGAGTAGACCTCGAGCTCGTTAAGCCTCTCAAGGTTGAAGACGATGGAGCCCTCTGTCCCGTGGATCTCTATCCTCTCGTAGTTCTTCCTCCCAGCGCAGAACCTTGATGCCTCGAGGCTTCCTATGGCGCCATTCTTAAACCTGACCATAGCGATGAAGACGTCGTCAACGTCCACCTTGCCCCTCTCCTCAGGTCTCCCTGGCAGGGGCCTCTCCTTGATGAAGGTCTCCGTCATCCCGCAGACCGATGCAAGGTCGCCCACAAGGAATCTGGCTAAATCTATGATGTGCGCGCCTAGGTCTCCTAGAGCCCCGGAGCCTGAGACGCTTCGTCTGAGCCTCCAGACCAGCGGGAAATTCGGGTCCATGATCCACTCCTGCAGGTAGACAGCCCTGTACTGGAGGATCTTTCCGATGTATCCTTCGTCTATCAGCTTCTTCGCGAGCCTTATGGCCGGCACGAATCGATAGTTGAAGGCGGTCATATTCTTAACCCCTGCCTTCTCAACGGCCTCATACATTGCCTTAGCGTCCTCCAGCGTCGCGGCGAGGGGCTTCTCGCAGATTATGTTCTTCCCAGCCTCAGCCGCGGTTATGCAGGGCTCCGCATGCATATAGTTCGGGAGGCAGTTGTCAACGATCTCGACGTCCTCATCCGCTATGAGCTTCCTCCAGTCCGTATAGTACTTCTCAAACCCAAATCTCCTGGCTGCCTCCGCCACGGCCTCCTCTGTTCTTCCGAAGATGGCGACTAAGCGTGGGAAGGCTGGAGGGGGATAGAAGAAGACGGGCATCTTCCGGTATCCGTTCGAGTGGGCCTTGCCCATGAATGCGTAGCCGAGCAGCCCGATCCCTATCTCCCTGACCTCCTCGGCCCTCCTCTCAACCCTGCCCATCGTGACGAATCCTACTTCCTTCTTGGACATTCCTCTACCACCACACCTGCTTTAGGGGCGCCTTTATTATCAGCGGCTTCAGGAAGGCTATGCACTTCTCGCATCCATCCTCCCTGCTCATCACGGGATCTTCATGCTCGTAGCTGAGGACGTAGTCGTACCCGACCTCCAAGAGCGCGGTCATGACCCGTTTCCACTCGACATCCCCCCAGCCGACAACCCTGAACCTGAAGCCCCTGCCGGGCCTCATCCAGGAGCCAGTGGGTATCACGCCTGAGGTTGAGACGTTCTCCTTGACCAGCTCAGCGTCCTTCGCGTGGGCATGATAGATCCTCCTCCCAAACTTCTTGATGAAGACCACGGGGTCTATTCCCTGCCATACAAGATGGCTTGGGTCGAAGTTGAACCCGAACTCCTTCCTCTCGTCTATGGCCTTTAAGGCCTGCTCAGCCGTCTCAATGTTGTATGCCTGCTCCTGCGGGTGAACCTCATGCGCGAACTTCACTCCATGCGCGGCGAAGACATCTAGGATGTCGTTCCACCGCTCGGCGAAGACCTCGAAGCCCTTCTCGAAGATCTTCTCGTTCCCTGGGGGAAAGATGTACCATGCGCCCCAGTTGGGGGAGCCGATGAAGCCGTTCACAACCGGGACATCCAATGCCGCCGCCGCCTCAGCCGTCTTCTTCATGCGTTCCATCCCGTACTTTATCTTCTCCTCAGGCGTTCCCTTGAACCATTCGTCCGTCGATTCGTCATGTGGGCCTAGGACGAGCTGGCCTTCGAGGTGATTGCTCAGCCCGGAGATTATAAGCCCGTACTTCTCAACGGTCTTCTTGAATTCGGTCGCCCCGCCGCTGAGGATCCTATCTATGTCTATGTGGTTGCTTCCCCTCCAAGCAGCAATCTCAACAGCCTCGTATCCGAGCTTCGAGACGTACTCTAGGACCTTCTCTAGCTTCCATTCGTTGTATAGAACTGTGAAGATCCCTATCTTCAATTAGGCTTCCTCCCATAATCCCTCTTTAAGTCAAAAAAAGAATCAATCTTTAGTCTTAAAAGGTTTTTTTGTAGATGGGGCTCAGTAGCCCCCCTTGGGCTTCACGGCTAAGCATGCATGGAGGGCTTAACCCTCCTCATCCTCGATGAAGTACCTACGCGTAGCCGGATCGCTGGAGATCACTCCCTTCTCGAACAATCTACGCAGCGCCCTAAAGACTGCCTTCGGCTTCATATCAAGTCTCTCAGAGATCTCGGCCAGGGTGAGGGGGCCATCCTCAGTTAGGAGCCCAATTATCCTCTTATCCGTCTTGCTCAATCCCGACGCCTCCACGATTCTCAGATTCTTAATCGATTACTTGGATATCGTATATCAGCTTTTAGCCGTAGAAGGAATAAATGGCACCTACAGAAGAATGGGTGGAGAGCGATTAAGATTAATTATCGCGTATACACAAATAGATAATTGAGTGGAGAGACTTGGGAAGATGCCGCGTCTGCCTCGAAGAATCGATGACGATTTCAGATTACTTGGGGGTCTGCGCGGACTGCATAAAGGAGAACCCAGAAGAGGCCCTACCACTAGCTGAGAAGGCGCATTCTGAATCCCGCAGCCTCTTCGGGCTGCCTCCGAGGCCTCCCCGCACTTCAGGCGGGGTCTCATGCGGGATGTGCGCGAACGACTGTGTGATCGGGGATGGAGAGAAGGGGTTCTGCGGCTTGGTCATAAATAAGGACGGCAGGTTGACCCGTCTGGGAGGGACCCCTGACCGGGGGGTTCTTGAGTGGTACTATGACCCGCTTCCCACAAACTGCGTTGCGTGGTGGTTCTGCCCGGGATGCACCGGGTCAGGCTATCCGAAGTATGCACATATGCCGAGGGCCGAGGCGGGATACGTGAACCTAGCGGTCTTCTACGGGGCATGCAGCCTGGACTGCCTCTTCTGTCAGAACTGGCACTACAGGAACTTGACCGCCAGGCTGAAGCCGATGATGAGCGCTGAGGACCTCGCCGGAAAGGTCAACAAAAATGTCTCATGCATCTGCTTCTTCGGAGGGGACCCATCGGCTCAGATGCCTCACGCCCTTAAGACGAGCATGATCGCCCTTGAGGAGGCTAAACGTGGCAGCCGCATCCTGAGGATATGCTGGGAGACTAACGGAAACATGAAGGGGAGATTCGCGGATATGGCTGCTGATCTCTCCTTGAGGAGCGGTGGGGTAGTGAAGTTCGACCTCAAGGCTTGGGACGAGAACATCCACATCGCATTATGCGGCGTCTCGAACAGGGCGGCGTTGAGGAACTTCAGCATGATAGGCGAGAAGTACTTCGAGAGGCGCGGGGAGATCCCAGTCTTGACCGCCAGCACCCTTCTGGTTCCAGGCTACATTGATGAGGTTGAAGTTGAGGGGGTAGCTGAGTTCTTGGCCAGTATTGACCCTGAAATCCCATATACCCTGCTCGCCTTCTATCCGCAGTACAGGATGACTGACCTCCCGACTACGAGCCGTAGACAGGCCTTGAGGTGCCGGGAGGCGGCGGAGAAGCACCTGAAGAACGTACGGATAGGAAATGTGCATCTTCTCTCATAACTGATCAGAGAGACCTCGGAGGCCCTCAGCAGAGCCTATAATTATAGGAGGCCTCCAAAGAAGGAGAACAGTAAAATCTTTATAAATTCATCTCACCCCCTTCCGTATGATCTATTAAGGGTGATTAGTAAAAATGTGCCGCCTCTTCGGCATGTTATCGGTTGAGGCCTCAGACGCCCGGAAGTACCTCCTAGATGATCCATGCTCACTATACGCACAGAGCAGGAAGAATCCGAGGAGGCTTCAGGGGGACGGGTGGGGAATCGGATACTACATGAACGGATCAGCCGTGCTCATCAAGAGCGAGAGGCCTGTCTACATGGAGCGTGATGGGTTCACCTCAGCCGTGAAGCGTGCGAGGTCCAAGATAATCATCGCCCACATCAGACGGGCGAGCAATCCTAGGGGGCTTCCGGCGGAGAGGCTCATCTCAAAGGATAACTCTCAGCCCTTCAAGTTTAGAAATTACATATTTGCTCATAACGGGACGATCACTATACCGGATGAGGTGGCCGATAACCTCGGAGAATGGAGAAGGAGAATAAGGGGGCTCAACGACAGCGAGGTCTACTTCTGGTTCATAATGAGGGAGATCTCCCTAGGCGCCGATGTGGCTTCAGCACTCAGGAGATTCAGGGATGCCCTTGAGGCTCTCTGGAGGGATGTGCGCAGGAGACATCCACGGAAGAGCCGCCCATATGTGGGGCTGAATAGCATAATCAGCGATGGGGAATGCCTCTACGCCTATTGCATGTACGATGAGGAGGATGGACGTGGACGGTCGATATGCTTCGGGGATCAGCCGGTCTTTGAGATGTGCTACCTACTCGACGGGGAGAGGCTGGTCGTGGCATCGGAGAAGACGAACCTCGAAGAGGAATGGAAGCCTCTGAGAAGCGGAGAACTACTCATCGGGAGAATCCGTAGAGGAGAGGTGACCGCCGAGATAATAAGGGTCGAGAAGGGATATTACATGATCGGTTCTACGGTGAAATTCTCATATAAAGCATATGCTTTCACCATGCTTAAACTCTAAAAGTATTACATAGGATGAGTTATAATGTCACCTTGTGGATTGTTCAGCCGCTGCGACTGCGAAGGTTTATAATGCTAAACTTGTCACCACCGACCGTAGCCTCGTCGAAGCCGCAAAATCCGAGAAGATCCCAACAGAGGCCTATGAGCCGTGGATGTTAAAGTTATCTTTCCCGTTTATTTCTCCGGCCTCGTCAAGTTTATAAATAAGCCGCCGAATTTAGAGAGAGTTTGAAGACTGCTTGGAGGAAGAATGCATGGAATGGTTCTTCGTGAGCTCAGCTGTCGGCTTAGCCTCCATTCTACTAGCAGCTTACCTGTACCGTTATATTATGAATCAGGAAAGCGGCACTGAGAGGATGCAGGAGATCGCAGGCGCGATAGAGGAGGGCGCCACGGCTTATCTGAGGAGGCAGAACAAAACTCTGGCGGGCTTCGTCTTGGCGATGGCTGTCGTCTTAGGGATCCTATTCAGCTTTTCCGAGAGCATCTTCCATGGAGTGAGCATCGCGATATCATATCTGCTCGGCTCCCTATGCACGACGATGGCGGCCTACGTCGGCATGATGACCGCTGTCAAAGCGAACGTTAGGACGGCGAACGCGGCGAGAACGGGCCTGAAGAAGGCCTTCCCAATAGCCTTCTACGGAGGAGCTGTGATGGGCCTCTCCATAGTAGGGCTTGCCCTGCTTGGGATAAGCTCGCTCTTCTATATTTATCACATCGTCCTGGGCTGGCATGAGATCCCAGCCTCCAACATCGTTTTAGGCTTCAGTTTCGGAGCGAGCGCCCTTGCGCTCTTCGCGAAGGCAGGCGGGGGCATATACACGAAGACCGCGGACATAAGCGCAGATCTAGTAGGCAAAGTTGAGCTCGGCATCCCTGAGGACGATCCGAGAAACCCGGCGGTGATAGCGGATAACGTCGGAGACAACGTCGGAGACGTGGCTGGGATGGGCGCCGACCTGATCGACTCCTACATCGCAAGCGTGATAGCGGCGATGATCATAGGATCAGAGATAGGGGGTGGAACGCTTACCACCCTTCCCCTGATGATAGCGGCTGCGGGGCTCTTCGCATCGATAATCGGCGGGCTATTCATGAGGGTGGGCATAAGGAGCAGCCCAGGAGCAGCATTGAACAGGGGAACCTTCATAACATGTTTCCTCTTCGTCATTCTCCTCTACATGGTCACTTACTCGTCAGGGCTAAGCGGGAACGGCTGGCTCGGGGTCTTTCTGCCCACGGCGGCCGGCCTAACCGCGGGGCTGGTCATAGGGATCACAACCGATTACTTCACCTCGATTGACAGGATGCCGGCTCAGAAGATCGCCGAGGCCTCGACGACGGGGGCTGCGATAAACATCCTAACGGGCTTCTCCTACGGAATAATGAGCATAGTCCCCCCGATAATCGGCATCAGCGCGGCTACACTGGCCTCCTGGTACTTCGCCGAGATGTTCGGGATAGACCCATACTATGGAATCTCGATCTCAGCCGTTGGGATGCTCTCGATCGTCGGGATGATAATCTCCGCTGACGCCTACGGCCCGATCTCCGACAACGCTAAGGGGATAGCTGAGCAGTCAGGGCTTGGGGATGCGGTCATCGACGTTGCGGACAAGCTTGACGCGGCGGGGAACACCTCAAAGGCCATAACGAAGGGGTTCGCGATTGGGGCCGCCGCCCTTACGGTGCTAGCGCTCTTCGCAGCCTACTCGAAGGTTGTGGATATTGAGACCCTAAACTTGATGGAGCCCACAGTCGTCGTTGGGGTCTTCATAGGGGCGATGATGCCTCCGCTTCTCTCCGCGCTGCTTATACTCGCCGTGGGCAGGAACGCTGAGAGGATGATAGAGGAGATCAGGAGGCAATTCAGGGAGATCGAGGGATTAATGGAGGGGACGGCGAAGCCGGACTATGCGAGGTGCGTCGATATAGCTGCAAAGGGCGCCTTGAAGGAGCTCATGCTCCCCTGCCTCCTAGCCATAGTAGCGCCGATAGCTACCCTATTGACGCTGGGGAAGGAGGCCCTAGCCGGGTTCCTAGCCGGAAGCATAGTGACAGGGATAGTCTTCGCCCTGTTCATGGCCAACTCTGGGGGGGCATGGGACAACGCTAAGAAATACATAGAGGCTGGGGCCTACGGGGGGAAGGGCTCAGAGGCGCATAAGGCTGCTGTTACGGGGGACACTGTAGGCGACCCATTCAAGGATACAGCCGGCCCATCGCTGAACACGATGATAACTGTGATGTCCCTAGTCGCATCGGTATTCGCCCCCCTCGTCATGTTCCTCATGATCTAGGGAGGCGTCGTCATACATCTCCCTTTTTATTGCTGAGCTGTCCTAAAGGAGGCCAGCGGCCCATCAGAGAGGCTGGAACGCGGTAAATCTTTTTAAATCACGACTTATTTTAGAAACATGCATCAGCATCCACCCCCGGGAACAAAAGCGTTAAGAGCTGGGATTGAGAGACGAGGACGGCCGCTGGTTTAATCGGCTGCGGATCGATAGGCTCTGTAATAGCGAAGGCGATCGACACCGGAGAAGCCGGGGACGTCACGTTAGAGGCTCTCTATGACGTCTCCCGAGAGTATGCGGAGAGACTCGCGTCCTCCCTATCCAGGAAGCCCCGCGTCGCCGAGAACGTTGATGAGCTCCTCGGGAACGATAAGATCCAGCTGGTCATCGAGGCTGCATCACAGGAGGCGGTGAGGCAATACGCCGTTAAGGCCCTATCGAGGGGGAAGGACCTCATGGTCCTGAGCACGGGCGCCCTCCTCGACGATGACCTATTAAAGGAGATATCAAGAATCGCGGAGGAGAAGGGCAGGAAGGTCTACATCCCCTCCGGCGCCATAGTCGGCCTGGACAATGTGAAGGCTGCCGCCGTGGGCCCTGTTGAGGAGGTAACCCTCATAACGAGGAAGCCGCCTGAGAGCTTTGAGGGGGCGCCTTTCATGGCTGAGAGGGGGATCAAGCCGTCGGAGATAGATAGGCCCACCGTCCTGTTCGAGGGATCAGCAAGGGAGGCTGTGAGGCTCTTCCCCAGAAACGTGAATGTCTCTGCCTCCCTGAGCCTAGCTGGGATCGGGGCTGACAGGACGAGGGTCAAGATAATCGCCGACCCGAATGTGAGGAGCATCATCCACGAGATCCACGTGAGGGGAGAGTTTGGGGAGATGATGATGCGGACTGTGAACAAGCCTTTCCCTGAGAACCCGAAGACCAGCTATATAGCCGCCCTCTCCGCGATCGCAACCCTAAGAAAGATAAGCGGAAGCATAATCGTGGGAACATGATCCCGGTCTTTCATAGAAAGATTTTTCTCCGATTAGCCGATTGAAAACCTAGAGGTCACCGTTTTGGATACGCATAAGCCCATCATACGCGAGATGCTGATGAGCTTTCTAAGGGAAGACTTGGGCATGGGGGACATAACCACATGGGCGGTCGTACCAGCCGATGTCAGCGTAGACTCACAGATAATTGTGAAGGAGGAAGCGGTCATCGCCGGCCTCCACGAGGCCTCCCTAATCTTCGAGATGGCGGGGGCCAAGTTCAAAGCCAGAGTCGAGGAGGGCGTGGAGGTCCCAGCTGGGACCATAATAGCCGAGGTGAAGGGGAGCGGCCGGGCTGTCCTCTCGGCTGAGAGGACTGCGCTCAACATGCTAATGAGGATGACTGGGATAGCGACTCTGACGAGGAGGCTCATCAATATGGTTCGGGAGGCCGGGCTTGAAGTGAGGATAGCCGCGACTAGGAAGACAGCTCCTGGCCTCCGATTCTTCGATAAGAGGGCGGTCGTGATCGGGGGTGGGGATCCCCATCGGTTCAGGCTGGATGACGCCGTCCTCATAAAGGACAACCACGTCAGAATCGCCGGGAGCATAAAGGAGGCTATAAGGAGGGCCCGCTCAGCCGTTAGCTTCGCCAAGAGCATAGAGGTTGAGGCCCGAACGGTTGAGGAGGCATTAGAGGCGGCTGAGTCCGGAGTCGACATCATAATGCTTGATAATATGTCCCCAGAAGAGGCGGGGCGGGCGATCAGGATGCTTGAGGAGGTGGGGCTCAGAGATAAGGTGATGATCGAGATCTCTGGGGGGGTAACTGAGGATAACTTGCTTGAGTATGCGAGGCTCAGGCCGGAGATAATCTCGTTGGGTTTCCTGACGCACTCCGTCAGAGCCGTTGACATGAGCCTCGAAGTCGTCGGGATCCATGCCGGGTCAAGCTAGGCTCTTAACGGCCTCGACGACGACCCTTGCAGGCGCATCCGTCTTGATCCCCCTCGTATTAAAATGGGTCGGCTGGGCCTCAAATCCCCCTCGAGATAATTTCTCGATGACCCTCCAGAGAGGTGGAGAGGGCAGATTAAGCCTATCGCTTATTTTATCGATCACGAAGTAGGTTGCAGGCGCATCCGTCTCCCCCTTAACAAGCCTCAGGAGCCTTCTGACCCGGCCGTCCAGCCCAGCTCGGCCCGCGGCGATCCTCTCCATCTCTCCGCAGATGTCTCCGTTGGATAATCTCCCAAGCCAGAGCGGCCCGGCTGCCCTTAGGGAGCCCCCGCATTCCGGGCATCTCTTGGATAGAAAGGGAGACACGTCGCGGATAGCCTCCCTATGGAAGCAGCTGAAGCAGTGTAGGATGTACCCCATCTCCCCGAGGCTCTCATCCGCCCTCTTGGCGCCGTGGATCAGCGTGGCATAGGCCCTTACATAATGCTCAGATTTGTGGCTGAAGAGGACCCTTATGCCGATCTCATGCTTGGCAGCCGCCCTGGCTAGGACGCCTATCATGAGCCTCAAGCCTATCTCGTGGCAGTACTCGGTCCTGAGGGGGAGGCCGCCGTACTTCCTGAACGCGGCTTCCGGGTGTACGCCGCACAGGGGAGCCATATCGGTCGCCGTCATGGCTAGGAGCCCCCCATCCCTCAGTGCCCTGACCGCTGAGTCTAAGAACCGAACCGGAGACCCAAATGGGTCAATATCGATGCAGTCGAATCTCCTATGAGGCGCGGCGTGTCTATTCATGAAGAGATTCGCATCCTCATTTAGGACGGATACGTGCCCAGTCAAGCCGTTAATCTCAACGTTGTACGCAGCCATCTTGAACGCCACGGGATTTATATCGTTCATGTAGACGTGTCTAACCCCCTCTATCTCCAAGGCGAACCTTATCCCCCTGACCCCGCAGCCGGCCAGCGGCTCAGCAATCAGTAGCTCCCTCCCCAAGGTCCTCTGGTATGCCTGCACTGCGAGTACGGCCACATCCCTGTTCAGCTTCATGGCAGGGTTATAAAAGACCGGGGCCTTGGAGGGGGCGTATTCCCAGGGCGCCCTCTTGAACTCTTCGAGCCTCGGAACGGCGAGCCTAGCCGCTCCCTCCCTTATAAACTCAACCGGGAAATCGAACCTCATCCATATAGACCTCTCAGTCTGAATAAGCTAGGGCATCGTGCATACGCTGAGCCCTTCATCACATGAGACGACGAGCCTCCGTATCTGTCCCTTCTCATTTATTACGTTTCTATGTGTACACTTAATATTCTAATGGGCATTTATGAATCGAGAGGAAGGATGAATCCGTCAGAGAGGGTTCTTGCAGCTCTAAACCTCGAAGAGCCCGACGTCGTCCCCATAGGGGAGATAGGCTACGACCTGGGAAGACTATCATCGATTCTCAATATCCCTCTGGATGAGAGGATGAAACACGATGAGAGAGACGTCAAGATGAGAGTGGAGGTCCTCACCCGCTTCGTCGAGGCCCTCGACTTGGATATCGTCCCAGCCAATCCGAGCCCCCCTGAGGATGGGCCTAGAATCAGATGGTTAGACGAGGAGACATGGATCGACGAGTGGGGGGCCAAGTACCGGTATAAGAACGGAATAAGCTGGTACGTGGGCCCGGGCTTGGATGACCCTGAGCAGATCTGGGAGCTTGAGCCGCCTGACCCCAATGCCCCAGGGATTATGGATGAGCCTAAGCTTCTAGTAGAGAGGTTCAAGGGCAGGAGGGCGGTGGCGGGCATCATACCAGGCCCTAAGATGCCATACCTGGCGAGGGGGATAGATGGCTATAACATCGACCTCTTCAGGAGGCCTTCCCTAGCAAGGAGGCTCATGGAGATGGCGACGGACTACAACACCGAGTTGGGTAAGAGGCTCATAGAGGTAGGTGTGGACTTCATAGTCATGACCGGGGATGTCGCTTATAGGAGAGGCCCCCTAGTCTCGATTAAGCACTTCAGGGAGGTATTCGTCCCGGCGATCAGGGATCCAGCTAGGACATTTCATAGGTTCGGGGTTCCGATGGTGAAGCATACTGACGGATACATCGAGCCGATAATCGAGGACCTCGTAAAGACGGGGATCAACGGGCTACACTCGATCGAGCCGGCCGCTGGCATGAACATCAGAAGCGTCAAAGAGAGGTTTGGGAGCAAGATATGCCTCTGGGGAGGCGTGGACCTCTCCTACACGCTCTCTCTGGGCACGAGGGAGGAAGTAATAAAAGAAGTAAGGGACCGGATCTCCTCTGCTGCTCCGGGCGGGGGTTACATACTCAGCTCGTCTAATAGCTTCTCAACGGCGGTGAAGTTCGAGAACTTCAAGGCGATGGTCGAGGCGGGGAAAGCATATGGGAGATACCGGCCGCAGGGATGAGCCGCTAGGGAAGCGGGAGAAACTTTATGCAGACCGGTGCTGGAACCTTCGTCTCCTCCCCCGTCGGCTCAAGCATACCAGTCTCCCGGTCTATCCGGAACCCAACGATGTTATCTGTGTCTTGATTTGCGACGAGAAGGAAATCGCCGGAGGGGTCTATGGCGAAGTTGCGTGGGGACCGCCCCCGCGTGGACTCGTGGCCGATGAGGCTAAGCCTCCCGGTCTCCCCATCTATCCTGTAGATGGCGATGCTGTCGTGTCCCCTGTTTGAGCCGTAAAGGAACATGCCTGAGGGGTCGACATGGATATCCGCCGGGTAATTCGCCCCCTCGTATCCATCAGGGAGCGTGGAGACCGTCTGAACTGGTTTAAGCCTGCCGCTTTCCCTGTCGTATGAGAAAGCGATGATCGTTGAGTCCAGCTCGTTTATCACGTACGCGAACCTCTCGTTCGGGTGGAAGGTGAAGTGGCGGGGGCCGGCGCCGGGCTGCGTTCTCACCCAAGGCTGATCGTTCGGCTTCAGCTTCCCCCTCTCCACATCGAACTTGTAGATCATTATCTTGTCTATTCCGAGGTCCGCGGCGTAGACGTACCTGTTCGAGGGGTCAACGACGACGGAGTGCGCATGAGGCCCCATCTGACGTTTAGGGTCTATGCTGCTTCCTTCATGCTGGATTATATCGGTTGCTTCTCCAAGGCTTCCGTCATCCATCACCGGCAGGACGCATAGGCTGCCGCTGGAGTAATTTGCGGTGAGGACGTACCTGCCGGTCCCATCGACTGTTACATAGCATGGGGAGGTGCCCCCTGAGGGTTTACTGTTTAAGGGTGTCAGTTCCCCGGTCTCCCCATCTATCATGAATGAGCTCACCGCACCTGACCTTCTACCCATGAAGGAATGAACCTCATTAACCGCGTAGAGGCTGCCCTTCTGAGGGGAGATCGCGAGGAACGATGGATTATTCAAGTTAACAGCCTTCCCCGCCGGCTTGAGGCTGCCTGTCTCCGGGTCCATCACGTAAATGTATATTCCCTTGCTTCCCCTACGGGTGTAAGTCCCGACATAAACGAGCATCTTCTCAGCCACACTATACCCCCCATCTGGCGCCGTGATTACTCACCCTTCCCCATCACCATGCTAGGACTTATAAAGGGAAGCAGAGCAATATGAATCTTCCCGTGAAATCAGCCTCAGACGCATTACTCGGATAAAATCTAAAAAGGGGCGCTTCCTCTGTTAGATTGATGGTTTCCAAGGAAGGGGGGTTCACAGTGGGGCTTAAAGAAATAGGCTGGAACGGCTTCCTAATCAGGGTGCCCGAGGAGATGCATTTCACGCGTCAAGGTGGGAATGCCAAGGAAGGGACCTTCGTAATAGAGTCTGAGGAAGGCATCATCGATCTTAGTTGGAGGCCCATTCAGGAGGAACCCCAATCTCTCCTCTCCGCCGTAGAGACGATAATAGATTATGCAAAGAAGGAGGCCAAAAAGAAAGGCTTGAAGTTCAGCATAAAAGAGAAGCAGAGGGTACTCGTTAACAAGCATGATGCATTCTACCTGCTTGTGAAATCCGCAGTTGAGGAGAGATACTATATCTGGCTATGCAAGGAAAGCGGCAGAATAGCCTCGGTCAGATTCATCTTTAAGGAATTCGATGAGAAAGCAAAGAGGATCATCAAGCAATTCCTAAGCAGCCTGAGATGCCATACGGATGGGAATAACGTGTGGTCCCTACTGAAGATCCGCTTCGAGGCCCCGAAGTCCCTCCTCCTGACTGAGTCGAGGTTTGGGGTGGGCCGAGCTCACATCACGCTGGCAGAAAAGGAGGTCTCCGCCCTTGAGGAGAGGACGAGGAGCATCCACGTTGATTACTTCTCCGTAGCGAACCTCATATTCAAAGATACATATCAAGACCCTGGAAGGTGGTTCGAGAAGAATTACAAGAAAGAATTTAGAAAGATGCTTAAGAAGTGGAGGATCAAGTTCGATACGATAGGCGAGAGGGAACTCGGGGGCCACAAGGCCGTAATAAAAGAGGCGAGGACGACCTCTGGCTTATTAACGAGGGGTTCCGAGATCTGCTCGGTCGCCTGCTGGTACTGTGAAGATATGAATAGGATGTATTCAGTCGCGGTCCGTTCGAGGATCGTTAGATTCGTGTTCCTTAAGAGGAGGCTGAAGGAGGAAGAACACAACGAGATGTTCGACAGTCTTCTCAGATCTTTCAAGTGCCATTAAGCTTGAACTAAGAAGGCATACGGCTATACAGGGATGGCTTTCTGATTAGACCGGCTCCTTGAGTGGGGGAAGAGGCCTTCCCGTCATCATTTACTATCGCCCAGTTTTCTTCAGGGCCTCCTTTTCGAGGCGTTCCTTGAGTTCCTCAGGAACGATGAAGGCTATCAGTCCACGTTTAACCAGACTATTCAGGTAAGTCTCCAGCGAGATCTCCGCCTCCCTTGCCAGGAACTTATATTTCTGGCAGAGGAAATCAATGATCTCCTTCGTCGTCCTCTTTCCGTCGCATAATTCCCAGACCGTTGACCCGATAACATCCAGTTGTATCCGTCTCTCCTCCGGCGTAGGGAGTATGCGGGAGAAAAAGCCCTTACGTCTAGTTCTCCTCCTCTTTTGGCCCTTCTCCTCCTCCCCGGTCTTCTTCATGGGGATGGAGATTTTGATCTCGCCCTTCTCGTTCTTCTCCCACTTGATGATCGGGTTCCGCAGCGGCCTCAGCTTTAAAAACTCGCTTCGACTTATCCTCGGCCCCTCCGGCTTCTTCCTGCGCCTCAGCTTGCCCAGTATCATCGTCCCTTCCGTCCCAAATGAAGAGTATGTAAAGTTCTTTAAAAACTTAATAACTGGGAGAGACCTGAATGAGGGCTCGGAATAAGCTTTTAAGCGGAGATGAGGAGTTCTTATCCCGTACTCCAAACGGATCGCGGTTAATGACGAGTGGATGGTAGCAGACTAAAACCAGTATGGCGGGCCTCCATATGATAATCTTCCAGCCTCACGGAAAAAGAATAGCCGCCGCCCAAGGGGAGACCCTGCTGGATGCGGCTAAAGACGCGGGGATCGCCGTAAACGCGCTCTGCGGCGGAGCCGGCCTATGCGGAAAATGCAGAGTGATGGTCCTGCGGGGTGAACGGAACTTATCCCCACCTACGGAGGCTGAGCGGAGATCGCTCTCAGAGGAGGACATCTCCAACGGCTTCAGGCTTGCCTGCCAGGCGACGGTCAGTGGAAAGGGGCCGATCGTGATCCTGGTCCCGCCGGAAAGCCGGGCTGAGAGGCAGAGGCTGCTCCTAAGAGGCTTGGAGGAGAAGATCAGCCCCCAGCCAGCTGTGAGGGAGCTCAACATCCGCCTCAAGGAGCCCTCCCTGAAGGACGTCGTTGCGGATGTGGATAGGCTTCTCAGGATCCTTGAGTCAGAGGTCGGCGCGAAGGTTAAGATCGATTACGAGGCGATGATCAGGGTTCCGCATGTCCTCCGGCGGGGTGGATGGCGGGTCTCCGTTGTGCTCTGGAGGGATCGGGAGGTAATCTCAGTTGAGCCTTCCCCCACCGGTCTGTACGGCTTCGCAGTTGATGTTGGGACGACGAAGCTAGCCGGGTACCTCGTTGACCTGAGGAGCGGAAGGGTCGCGGCGGCGGCCTCGATGATGAATCCCCAGATAGCGTATGGGGAGGACGTGATCACGAGGATAAAGTTCGCCTCGGAGGGTGAGGGAAACCTCAGGGTTCTCAGCCGAAGCATAATCGAGGGGATCAATAACCTCATCGGCGAGGCCTGCGGGAAGGCTCATGTATCCACGCGTGAGATATACGATGTGACGGTTGCGGGGAACACCGTTATGCATCACATTCTCCTAGGCATCCCCCCGAATTATGTTGCGTTGATGCCCTACCCCGCGGCTCTCCAGTCGCCGGTCGATGTGAAGGCTAGGGAGCTGGGCATAGATGTGAACCCAGGAGCCTACGTTTATGCCCTGCCCACGATAGCCGGGTTTGTGGGCGGAGACGCCGTCGCCGACATCCTGGCCACAGGCATCCACACGGCCGAGGAGATCTCGATGCTGATTGACATCGGGACGAACACGGAGATAATCCTCGGCGACAGGGAGAGCCTCATCGCCTGCTCATGTGCATCAGGCCCGGCCTTCGAGGGGGCTCACATAAAGCATGGGATGAGGGCGATAAGCGGAGCGATCGAGCATGTCTGGATTGACCCGGAGACCCTTGAGGCTGGATATAAGACGGTTGATGATGAGGAGGCCAGGGGGATCTGCGGATCCGGGATAATCGACGTCATAGCTGAGATGCTGAAGGCCGGACTGATCGATCAGAGCGGAAGGTTAAACAGCGAAGCTGAGACTCCTAGGCTGAGGGGGGATGGAAACTCAGCTGAGTACGTTGTAGCGTGGGGGGATGAGACGGCGAACGGCCATGACATAGTCGTAACCCAGAACGATGTAAGGGAGATACAGCTCGCGAAGGCCGCAATATACACGGGAGCCTCGATCCTGATGAGGCATAGGGGGGTCCGGCCGAACGATATCCGTAGGGTCTACTTGGCCGGGGCCTTCGGGAACTACGTGGATCCCCAGAACGCCAAGATAATTGGGATGTACCCGGATGTTCCCCTTGAGAGGGTCAGATTCGTGGGGAACACAGCTGGCTCAGGCGCCAGGATGACCCTCCTCTCCGTCGAGGCTAGGAGGGCGGCTGAGGAGATCGCTGGGAAAGTTAGGTACGTCGAGCTCGGCGCAGACCCGGAGTTCCAAACGGAGTTTCTCAAGGCGACTTATCTGCCTCATAGGGAGCCTGAGAGGTTCCCAAGCGTCATCGCGCTGCTAAAGTAGGAGGGATGCCCATCCCGGCGGGGCATGCCGTTCTAGCCTTATAAGGCTCCTTGGATAATTCTCTTGTTAAGTCAGACCTGGTGGTGCGGTTGAGGCTCGCGAGGAGAACAGGGCTTATCAAGCCCTCTGGAACAATAGCCATGGCCGAGAAGGCGCGGGAGATGGAGCGGAGGGGGAGGAGAATCTGCCGTTTGGATGTGGGCGAGCCGGACTTCGATACGCCAGAGCACATAAAGGAGGCGGCCATAAAGGCAATAAAGGAGGGATTCACGCATTACACCCCAAGCAGGGGACTCCCGGAGCTTAGGGAGGCCATAGCCGAGGACCTTGAGAGGAGAGGCATACAGGCGGATCCGAAGAGCGAGATAATCGTGACGCCGGGGGCGAAGCACGCGATATACTGCGCATGCCTCTCAACCCTTGACCCCGGAGACGAGGTTCTAGTCCTCTCGCCTACATGGACGACCCATTTCCAGTGCATCGAGATCGCCGAGGCCCGCGCCGTTGAGGTTCCATGCGGCGAGGAGTACAGCCTGGATGAGGAGGAGCTGAAGGCCAGGGTCACGGGGAAGACCAAGATGATACTGATGGGCTCGCCTAATAACCCGACGGGCGGGGTGCTGAGCGACGGCGCCGTCAGGGCGATCGTCGAGATCGCTGAGGATAACGATCTTCTGATCCTCTCAGATGAGATCTACGATAGGCTCGTCTATGACGGGCTTAAGCCTATCAGCCCATCTTCAATCGGGGATCGCGAGAGGATAATCGTCGTGAATGGGTTCAGCAAGGCATACGCGATGACGGGGTGGAGGCTCGGGTACGCATATGCATGCAGGGAGATAATCGACTCTATGACCCGTATCCAGCAGTCCACGACGACGTGCCCCGTCAGCTTCGTCCAGAAGGCCGGAGTGGAGGCCCTGAGAGGCCCGCAGGCGGATGTCGAGAGGATGGTTAGGGAGTATGATCGGAGAAGACGATTCATCGTCGAGGGGCTGAACGAGATTGAGGGATTCAGGTGCACCATGCCGAGGGGCGCCTTCTACGCCTTCCCCGACATATCCGGGTTCGGGATGCCGAGCTCAGATTTCTGCCTCAGGCTCTTGGAGGAGAAGGGGGTCTCAACCACCCCGGGAAGCATCTTCGGAGAGTCCGGTGAGGGCCACATAAGGGTCTCATACGCGAATAATATCCAGGTGCTCAGGGAGGCCGTAGAGAAAATAAGGGAGTTTGCGGATGATTTATGGAGGTGAGCTGATCACATGTTCGATGAGAAGGCCTTATCAGTCCTTAGGAGGATGACTGAGTCATTCGGCCCATCCGGATTCGAGACTGAAACCTCGCGTATAATAAAGGAGTACATGGAGGATTATTCCGACGGGATCTTGACTGACAAGCTGGGCTCCATCATCTTCGTCGCGAGGGGAGGAAGCGAGAGGCCCCATGTTCTCCTAGCCGGGCACATCGATGAGGTAGGCTTCGTCGTCTCAGGCATAGAGGAGAAGACGGGCTTCCTAACCTTCAATCCTCTTGGGGGATGGTGGGATCAGGTTCTCCTCTCCCAGAAGGTCATAGTGAGAACATCTAAGGGGGACATCATAGGGGTAATCGCCGCTAAGCCGCCGCATCTCCTGACCGAGGAGGAAAGGAAGAAGGTCGTGACGAAGGATAAGATGTTCATAGACATAGGGGCTACATCCAAGGAAGAGGCAGAAAGAGCAGGCGTGAAGATAGGTGATCCGATAGTCCCGTGGTCGCCCTTCTCCCTCCTCAGGGATGGAAAGGTCGCGATGGGGAAGGCCTTCGACGACCGGATAGGGGCCTTCATCATCATGGAGACCATCAGGAGGATAAAAGAGAAGGGGATAGATCACCCAAACACGGTTTATGGCGCCGCTACCGTTCAGGAGGAGGTTGGGGCGCGGGGGGCACAGACCGTCGCCCATCTAGTCGATCCGGACGTCGGGCTGGTCTTGGAGGTGGACATCTCCGGGGATGTGCCCGGCATAAAACCCTTCGAGGCCCCGGCAAAGATGGGTAGGGGCCCGAGCCTCATAACATTCGACCGAAGCATGATCCCGAACCAGCCTCTCAAGGAGTTCGTCATGGAGACCGCTGAGGAGATAGGCATCCCGCTTCAGCTCTCCCAGGTTCCGCGGGGAGGAACGGATGCCGGCCGGATCCACCTGAACAGGGTAGGCTGCCCAAGCGTCGTTATCAGCATCCCGACCAGGCACATCCACAGCCACGTAGGACTTCTCAGCCTGGACGACGTTGAGAACGCAGTCAAGCTCATAACCGAGCTCGTGAAGAGGCTCGACAAGGAGACGGTGGACGGCTTCACGAGGATCTAAGTTCCGAGCGGATATCCTCCCATCCATCAATATTACTGAACGCTCGTAGCTACGCAGCGATGCTCCGCAGAAACTCCGCATCTAGACGGGAGGATAAGAGAGGCGAGATGGACATATTAGGATCCAAATATACCATTAATATTCCCTTTAAATACTTCCTTTATAAAGAAAAAAAATTTCCCGGCGGCAAACCGCACATGAAAAAAGGCTCATGATTACGCTCTATGCCTGAGCGCTAAGGGCCCGCTGAGCTCGATGATGGATTCCCGAAGCCGGGTGTAGAGCCCCTTCTTCAGCATCACCAGCTCGCCTCTCTGTGAAGAAGAACCTTGTCTGACCCATAGTCTTCACGTCGAGCGGCCTTATCTTCACTACGATCGGGAAGTCCTTCACCATCCTCCCAAGGAGTAGGCAGTGGTGGGGGGGCAGGTCGCGGACTATGGATGTGATTGTCTCAGCATCCGCCCTTGCGGCCCTCGCGATTATCTGGAGGTCATGCTCATTCACGAAGTTCAGCAGGAATATGTTATCCGCCTGACGGTAGATGTTCTCGTGGATCGTGTTCGGCTGGTTCGTGATGAATGTTGTGAAGAGCCCGAAGTGCCTCATCCTCGTGACTATGTCGTCCCAGTATGTCTCCTTCAGGTATAGGTGAGCCTCCTCAGCGAAGAGGAAGACGGCCCTTATCTTCCACTGCGAGAGGGCGTCCTGAAGCTTCGCCAGGACGTACTCCCATCCTCCGGTCAGATGGGGAAGTACCACTTAGATCTATGACTATGGCGCCGCCTCCTCCCCTCTCAGCCTTGCGGAGGAGACCCTCGAAGTCAGTCGCCTCAGCCATGTTATCCGTGAAGAAACCGGAGTTGAGGAGGGCTGAGTAACGCGAGTAGAGCGCATCCTTCACATGCTGGTTGCACTTCCAGTTCTGGATAGCCTCCCCCAGACCATGAAGGGTGAGCCTCCCCCTCTTCTCAAGGAACCTCCATATCTGCCGGAATTCCCGGGCTGAGGTTCCGGGAAGCCCAAGAGCGTATGTGAGGGTCCTCATGATCACGTAGAGCTCAGTCTGATACAATGTGACCTTGAAGCTCCTCCCCGGGGTTAGTATGCGGATCTTGCCGTGATACCTATTCTTTGAGCCGTCCTTGCCGTATCCGAGATTCGTATACTCGCCGTTTATGTCTAGGATGACGACGACCGCCCCATAATCGATGAGGCTCAAGACCAGCAGCTTAGAGAGGTGAGACTTACCAGTCCCTTTCTTCCCCGTTATTATGTTCAGCTTTCCGTCCAGCTGAAGGGCATCAACTGCGAGGGGGAAGGAGTCCTGCGTCTCCCCGAGCCTTATTGGAAGGCCCCCATCCATATCCGCCATCTCAACGAGAGACTCGGTCGGGAGCTTACATATCGTGGAATTCATCCTGGATGGGAGCCAAGAATTCTCCTGCCTCAGCTCACCGTTCATTATCGTACCATGGATCTTGCAGATCAGCAGACGGGCATCCTGAATGTACAGTATATGAGATGTTATGCCGAGTGGGTCTTCATCCTCGCCGCTTAATGAGTCCCCAGCATCAGAGGATCGGAGTAGCTCCTCCATCACCCCGGGGACATTAGCGAACTCTATGTCTATCACCTGAGCTATCATTGCCTTGTCTGCCTTCCGATCCCTTATGAGCAGGTACTCGCCCTTCTCAACTTCCTCGCCTGGGAAGCTCAGAATATGCAGTGTATTACCGGCTTTCCTGAAGAGCCTCATCGCTTAGTCTCCCAGCCTAACCCCGTAGGGCCCAAAGAGGGTCCGATGCATGTTAACTCTCGAGACGAGCCTAAGCCCGTACCTCTTGATCATGAACCGCTGTATGCCGATGACCTCCGTCGCCGTGAATGTGGAGTATATATGCGCCAGACGCAGGGTCTCCGGGTACCCCTGATAGAGCAGCTCGTTACCAAGCAGCCTCTCCACGGCCGTTATGCTCTCCTCCCTAGATATGGATCTATCAATATCCAAGCGGAACGCGCAGCCCCCACTCGCCAACCTCGCAACGTAGATCCTCCCGAGGGGCCGAGTGGAAGCCGACGAAGAGAGCGGGAGAGAATCGATCTCGAATAAGCATGGCGGCCGATAACCATCAACGAGGTCTGTTATCCTCCAATCCAGAAACCTCAAGGTTGTATCCTTAGAGAAGCCCATGATTATATTTGAGTTCCGCCTAGCCGCCTTAAGTATCTCTGAGACCCCCGCGGCTGGGCTTCCTGGGACCCCTGCGGTTAGGGAGCCATCCCAGAGGATTATGCATTCCCTCATGAGGTGGGAGACGCATAACTGAAGCCATCTCTCTATGAGGCTGCAGAGCCTGGTTTGCTGCTCCGTCTGCGGGAGAGCGGAGAGGCTCAGGTCGAGGGCCTCATTCATCTCCCTCGAAGCCCCATTTAGGCTTCTTCTTGTTACGTGAAACGTGAATGGGCCGAGACGGAGATATCGATACCCCTCATTCGTCCTCGTCACTATGGCTCCCCTCACGGCGTAGACCGCCCCCAAATCGGTTGTCCCCACCCTGATGGTTGAGACATCTATCCCTGTTATTGTGGTCCCGTCCCTGATCGGCCTCAGGGGAATCAGCAGAGTCGAGGCCATCCTGCCCCGTAGAGATTCCAGGTCTTTATCGTGCTCACCATTCAAGAAGGGCTCTGGGAGCTCCGTGTTGTCCAGCTGGAAGGGCCTTCCCTTGACCATATGCATGGAGTTTAGGCTTAATTCCATGATCTTATGGGAGAGGCTCGTCCACTTTGGGGTGAGTGGAAAATTATATTTTGATGTTGTTTCATAGTGTAACTGCCCAATCAACAATATTCACCAATTTGCAAATCTGTGGTGATGTTGTATATAAATGTTGTGCATGCGCAAATTGCACAATAAAAATCAACAATATACTGAGGCGCCAAACGGGTAAAAGAACCCCGGCAAAGGCATAAAGAACGTGAGGGTAAGATGGCGAGGCCTGAAGGCGGAAAGGACGAAGGAAACGTCCGAATAAAAATGAAGGTCGGAAACGTAGAGTTCGAGATAGAGTGCCGGGAGGACCGGATACAGCAGGTGATCGAGAAGGTCCTCTCAACAGTGACGGAGCACATGAAGAGGACGGCCACCCCAATCGGCGAGGCTGAATACCCAACAGGCAAGGCTGAGACATGCCGGGGGATAGTTGAAAGGCTCTGGAAGGAGGGGTTCTTCGCTGAGCCCCGTTCACTCAGTGAGGTGCATGAGGAGATGACGCGGATAGGCTACCATTATGATAGGACGGCCGTGGCTCACGTCCTGCTCGACCTCGTCAGGGACGGGGTCTTAACGCGGGAGGGGAAACCGCGGAGATACGTGTACGTCCAGAAACGCCCACCAACCGCTTGATGGATAAGACGGGAATGGAGGCTGACCTGTTGAGGAACGGGGAAGCCCCGGAGGATCTTTGGATAATCGTTCTTTCCCACTGCATCCTCAACCGGGCGACGAGGTGGTGGCAGAGGGGAAAGCCCCTAGATGACAGCCGGGGGATGGCCTCCCAGATCCTCGAATTACTCTCAGGTCTACAAATCGGCGTAATCCAGATGCCGTGCCCGGAGTTCACCTTCTGCGGTAACCCACGGCCACCCAGAACGATGGATGAGTACCTGAGTCTTCCTGGCTTCCGAGATCACTGCGCGAGGCTGGCGGATGAGACGGCTGAGTATCTTAAGAGCCTCATCGAGAACGCCCGGGAGCCACGGATCAGAATCCTAGCGATCCTAGGGGTTGAGCGGTCCCCCACATGCTGTGTTGAATATGCACCTGTCGGGGACGGGGCGGAGAAGCGATACGAGAGAAGAAGGGGAATCTTCATTGATCTGCTGGTTAAAAGCCTAAGGGACAGGGGAATAGAGGTGCCGGTCATCGGGGTCGACCTTAACAGGCCTGAGGAATCAGCCTCGATGATCCTCGATCTTATAAGCAGGCATAAGCCATAATGCCTGATGGAATGATTCAGGCTTACTTCCAGTATTCCCCGATGAGCGATTCTGTCCTCCTTATTCCGAGGGTCGTTAACCTATACTCCCCATCAGTCGTCCTCTCGATCAGCCCATCTGAGATGAGCCTCGGAACCTCGTTAGAGACCGTTTTACGTGCCTTACCGATGATCCTCGCAAGGTCCCTCGTGGAGAGGGAGTCCCGGGGGAGCTTCCCCAATGCCTTTCCGAGATAAGCCCCCAGAAGGGCCAAGCATATCGCGTCTCTTGCGGGGACATCCAGATCGGGCGGCAAGATCGGGCCATCTTGGGTTATCTCGACGAGCCCCTCAACCCCCCGGGCGAGGCTGATCACATCCGGCGTGTATATTATCCTTTGGAGAACCTCAAGTCCGGGACAGATCTGCGTGAGGAACTTCATGGTTAACTCGATGACCTCATCCACGTCTCCCTCGAAGTCAGCCTTGGCCTCGCCGAATTCTATGCGGACCTTCAGCTTCTCACCCAATTATGCCCCTTCCCCAGCCTCGATTTTTGGCAGAACCTCATCGAGGAAGTTCTTTATCCCGAGGGTCGTTATCCTGTATTCTCCCCGCCCCACCCTCTCAACCCAGCCTGAGCTGACAAGCTCGCTTAGGCGAGCGGCAACCGTGCTGGACTTCACCCCGATGAGCGATTTTATCTCGCTGCTCGCGAGTGTATCCTTATCTAACCTCCCCGTTCTGTGTCCTATGTACGCCTTGATGAGGTGGAGCATGATGGCGCCTTTATCCCCGCCCAGCCTCTCCTTAGAGACCGTGACAACCGGGCCTTCAGGGGTGAAAGCTATTATCCCCTCCACGTTCTCTATGAGGCCCTCGAGGTCCACCGTTAGGGTGATCTTGGATGCGAGGTCAAAGGCGGGGAGGATACGTTGTACGAACTTGAGGAGCACCCTAACCACTTCCTCCGGCTTACCGCGGAACCTCAATTCGAGATCCCTATACTTTGCATATACTTCTAGGAGATCTCCTTCACCTTCCAAGCAGCAGCCTCCTTAACCATCCCTTCACGTGAGCTCTTCTCCGCCGCATGGGCTATGCTACCCGTGATGGACAAGTCATCCGTGCAGGCACGGCGATCATACATGAGTATATCTATGTATATTAAAAGATTTGCCGCTTAGGAAGTAAAGCCTCTTATTTGGAGATCAATTATGAGCAGGCCTTCGTGAGTCAGCCTAAAGACCGTGTGACACCGTCGAAGATCAAAAGGAGAAGGCATAGCGAGACTCCGCCTGAATACTGAGCATCCCCCTATTTTTCCATGCGTTCCCTCCCACGTTTATAGGAGATGTACATAAGTACTTCTTGAATGCGCAGAAATGCGCATACTTTATAAAGGAAAAATTTCCTGGCAGGAGGACCATTTGAGACGGAATAGAGACAAAAAACTTTCCAGGGACATACAAGGTACGCTTAATAATAAAGAATCAGGATCAAGATCACCGAAGAAAAAAATCAGCATCAAAGCGCGTAGAGCGGAGGGTCCGCCTAATCGGCTGCTGACATTCTGCTTAAGGGAATTGTTCGGTCCCATAGAAAAGGCGCAATTTCTCTTCAGGCTGGGACCCGGTTGATCGTGTACGGTTCTTCACTTGTAGAACCATTCTATCGGTATTATCTTCAATCTCAGGGACTTATGGTCACAATAATACGTTATAAGCGCCTCGTCTCCTACGAACGTCACGCTTGGGTATGCATATGTCTGGCTCTCATCAGCCTCTATGTCCTTAAAGTTCTCCCATGTCTCTCCCTCATCATGTGAAACCGCCGCTGTTAAGGGAACCCTCCTCGGACCCCTCGTATGATTCCATATAAGAAGCAAGTCGCCGGTCTTGGGTATACGTTTGATCGTCTGGGGCGAGCGGGGCGAGATGACATTCATCGATTCCGGTTTAGACCAAGTCTCACCGCCATTCGATGAGTAGGCCCTGTATACATGGCCTAAGCTGGTTCTCATCCACATCATAACCCTGCCGTCCTCAAGCTCAATGACCCCGGGCTCCTCAGCTGTGGACCCCGGCAGGAGTGATACCTCACCTCTGCTTCTGTACCATGTTCGGCCGTTATCATCCGAGTAGAAGCATACTGAGACAAGTTTGGAGCTCACATGGATGTTCGGGGTGAAGGCTGCTGGGAGAAGTATCCTCCCACTTGAGAGCTGTATCGCCCTATCATTGTTAAGGGTGAAGTAGCCTGGGTGAAACTTAGCCACAGGAACAATCTCGCTCCAGGATTCCCCTTCATCATAGGATTTCCTCATGTAGGGATGGCAATCGGACCCCGAATTTTTTATGCAGAAAAAGAACGCGATCTCACCAGTCTGGAGCCTAAGAAAGTCTGCCTCCATGACGTTCATGACGCCTATGTTCTCCTGGATCGTGAAGGGTTCACCCCAGCTCCGCCCCCTATCCCAGGAGATCTTCCCAGAGATCCTAGCCGGGGAGAAGTCGCTTCCGCCGTAACAATAGAACTCTGTCCACCCAAGCAGTAAACGGCCATCCTTTAACTCTATTATGTCAGCCTCAGTGTTTCTTGGGTTCCTCTCGGAGGATGGGCAGACCGTCAGGCTGAAGATCTCCGCATCAACCATCATGACTCACCATCCTGAAGGGAGGCCAAAGGAATATTTATTTGATCCCGTATTCCCTGATGATCCCGCCGACCATCCGGACCTTCTCGATGCTTCCATCAGGCGGCAGCATATCTGAGATTCCGACTATGATGTTCGGGCTGAAGGTATCGAGGAGCCTAATCACGAATCTTCTCAGCTCACCATCGCTGATGTGGGGTAGGAAATGAGTCGCAGGTATCCCATCTATCAGGACCTTACCTCTAAGGGCCTCCTTGAGCTCCTCCAGCGTCACGTTCCCCTGCGGGATGGGAGGAACGCATTCCAAGGCGTCTAGGCCGGTCTCCGGGAAGTATGGTAGGAGCCTCTTTATCTTCCCGTCCCAGTGTGAAGTGCAGTACTTCCCAGCTTGATGGAGCTCCCTCGTCCTCCGCTTATAGTATGGGATCATGTACTTCTCGAATAGGGGAGGGGAGCATAAGCCCTCATCGATGTTGTCGCCGAAGTTAACAATCCTGAACGGCGTCTTCCTTATCAAGGCGAACCTCTCATCATCATTCTCATCGAAGACCATGAGGAGATCCTCGACCTCCTTTCTATGCTTCCAGAGGGCGATCACCCCCCTCTGAAATCCCATGTAGACTATGAAGAACCTCTGGATTGAGCCCCACGGAACTGTGATTAACGGTTCAGAACGTTCTCCGAGAAGCCTCTCCATCTCGTCATAAAGGTCCTTATCGAAGATGAAGCTCTGGTTTCTCAGTATGTACTTGAGCACCTCGAAGTCCCTGACGCCCTTCAAGAAGTAACTGATTCTTAGGCTCGCGGTTCCATACTCGGTTCTCCTCTCGATCTGCGTTAGGCTTCCCTTCGGGGTCACATACTTCGTGTAGATGTAGCTCTCATCCACCTTCCTCTGGAGCTTAACCCCTTCCCCCTCGACAACCTTCACTGTATCATTAAAATAATGGTAGGCGCGGGGGGAGGCATCCAGATCATCATATATCGCCAGTAGATCAAAGCCTTCATACTCCCTGGGGAGGGTGCCCCTCGCCTTATTCACGTCGTACCAGTGGTGAAGCCTCGGCTGCCACAGCAGACGGTCCGGCCTTCTATGCTCGAAGACCGCCATTGTCCGCTCCCGGTTATTCATGCCCTCCATCACGTCGAGTTCCGAGTTGAGGTTTTAAGGAGCTAATTACTAACTTATATATGGAAACCATTTATCAATTGATAGGTTGGTGAACCGTTTGCCTAAGATCCGGGTCGGCCTAGTAGGCGTGGGGAACTGCGCCTGTGCATTGGTGCAGGGCGTCGAATATTATAAGAACATCAGGAGCGAGGAGGAATGCGTAGGCCTGAGGCACCTGTACGTCGGTAAGTATCATCCCAGCGATATAGAGTTTGTCTGCGCATTCGACGTGACGGCTGGGAAGGTTGGGAAGGACCTCTCCGAGGCGATCTTCGAAAGGCCGAATAATACGCTGAGGTTCGCTGAGGTTCCCAAACTCGACGTTGAGGTTCTGAGGGGGCCTCTCCTCGACGGCATGAGCAAGTACGCCGGAGAGGTAGCTGAGGTAGACGATTCGCCTGAGGTTGATGTGGCCCAGAGCCTTAAAGAGAGCGGGGCCGAGGTCGTCGTCAACCTCCTTCCAAGCGGGGCTTCAGAAGCATCACTCAGATACGCCGAGGAATCCCTCAAGGCGGGTTGCGCATTCATTAATGCTACTCCGAACCTGATCGCGAGCGAGAGTTCATGGGCTGAACGATACGCGGAGGCTGGGCTTCCCATAGTCGGCGATGACCTCACAGATCAGGTGGGAGCAACGTTCCTCCATAAGGTCCTGCTTGAGACCCTGAATAGACGGGGGGTTAAGGTCTCGAGGACCTATCAGCTCGATGTTGGAGGGGGAACGGAGTCTGCTGATACGCTCAGCCGAGCTTGGGAAGTGAAACGTAGAATAAAGACGAAGTCGGTTATGTCCGTTCTGCCGTATGAAGCGGAGGTTGTCGCCGGGTCAACGGACTTCGTCGAGTTCTTGAAGAACAGCCGGGACAGCTACTTCCGTCTTGAAGGCCTGTACTTCGGCGGGGTCCCATTCAGCATGGATATAAAGCTCCAAACGGTTGACGCTCCCAATGCAGGCTCAGTTCTCCTCGACGTGATCCGCGGGGTCAAGATCGCCCTCGAGAGGGGAGACGCTGGACATGTCCTCCCAATATCAGCCTACGCCTTCAAGCATCCCGCCAAGATCCTACCGCTCCTCGAGGCGGATGAGCTATTCGAGAAGTACATAACTGAAGCTTGAAGCTTCATTCCCCTCCAGTAAGGATTGAACGTCCCCCGGGAAGGGGCATCCCACAATTTCCCGCCGAGGCTATCAAAATGACGTGTGATGATGGTGATTCGTGAGTCCCCCGAAACGGCGCGTCGGGATATCCATAGCGATCCCCGCGTCCCTCGTATCCGACGTCCCCCACCTCCGGGAGAAGACGCTCAGGATAGGCATGATCGGCCGGGCGCTCGCCATCTTCCGCGTAGACGAGGTAATAGTATATCCAGACATCCCAGGCAGAGATCAGAGGAGAGACGCCTCGCTGATCAGGGCCATCCTCTCATATATGGAGACCCCTCAGTACCTTAGACGGCGGCTCTTCAAGATCAGGCCTGAGCTCCGCTTCGTAGGCATCCTCCCACCCCTCAGAACCCCCCATCATCCAACGGAAAACAGGGAGAGGCAACTAAGGATCGGGGAGTATAGGGAGGGGGCCGTCATATCCTCAGATGAGGGAGGCGCCTACGTCGATATAGGCGTAGAAAGGCCTATCTTCATGCCCAACGCCGAACTGAAGACAGGCTCAAGAGTCACAGTCAAGATAAAGAAGAAGGGGAAACTCCTCATCGGAGAAATAGCGGACCCAGAGGAACTCGAGGTTTACTGGGGATACAAAGTCAAGATCTCAGGTTACCCGCTCAGCAATCTGCTCAGGGACCCGAGATACAGCCTCGTAATCGCCACCTCCCGACGCGGCGTCCCCATCATGAAGCTCGCGGATGAGATGATGGATAACTGGAGAAGCGCGAGGCGGGTGCTCATCGCCTTCGGCTCGCCGACCCAGGGGCTCCACGAGATCATCGCCCAAGAAGGCATCGAACTCGAAACCTTGACGAACTTCATCGTGAATACCGTTCCAAACCAGGGAGTTAAGACTATCCGAACA
>LUCF01000005.1 GCA_001593845.1 Candidatus Bathyarchaeota archaeon B63
TTCCAATTGAAATTAAGGGGTGTAGGGGTACCTCAATGCGATTTGTTTTATTATCAATTTTTTTGTAGAGCAGACCTTATCTAGTGATTTTCTTTTGAGCTTCTCTCTTGGGAATCTCTTCGGCAACAGAGGATCAGAGATGGGCAAACAGACCGAGATACTTGAAAATATCTTCAATAACATCCTTGGAGAATCCAGAGTCTTCAGGAATAGGGATGCACTTCGGCACGACTATATCCCTGATTATCTTCCTCATAGAGAGGAGGAGATACGAGTTCTCGGGCAGATTCTCGGTCCATCCCTGAGGGGCACGCCCTGCTCTAATGTTCTCATCTATGGAAAGACGGGCACCGGGAAGACCGCGGTTACTAAGTTTGTCCTTAAGCAACTCGCTGCTAAAGCTGAAGAGATCGAATCGCCGCTTAAAGTCTCATTCGTGAATTGTAGACTCGCCGGGACCGAATATAGGATTCTCTCAGCCTTATGTTCCAGCATAGATGTTAAGGTTCCATTCACAGGATTGGCGTTAGGGGAGGTCTTTGACAGGTTTAAATCCGCCCTCGACTCTGAAAAGATCGTTTTGGTCGTCGCCTTGGATGAGATTGATGCCCTAATAAAAGAGAGGGGAGACATCCTTCTCTACGAACTTACAAGAATTAATGAGAGTCTAGGTAAGAGCAAGGTCTCGATGCTTGGGATCTCGAATGATCTCAGGTTTAAGGAGATGCTTGATCCACGTGTCCTAAGCACGCTAAGCGAGGAGGAGATAGTGTTTAGACCATACAATGCCGAAGAGCTCCGGGACATCTTGGAGCAAAGAGCTAAGATAGCTTTCAAGGAAGGAGTTTCAGTTGATGTGGCCATTAAGTTATGCTCAGCGATCGCTGCGGCTGAACATGGAGATGCGAGAAGAGCGTTAGATCTCCTAAGAGTATCTGCGGAATTAGCCGAGAGAGAAGGCAAAGACTTCATCTCAGAGGATCATGTTTATCAAGCTCAGAAAAGAATCGAGCATGACAGGGTTGTCGAGGCTCTGAGGAGCCTCCCAACGCATTCCAAGATCGTGCTATTAAGCATCTTCCTGCTTTCAAGGTCGAAGGCAAGGGGGTTCATGACAGGTGATATCTATAACGTTTATTGTGAATTATGCGAGGAGATGGGCCTCAGCCCGCTCACGCAGAGAAGGGTCAGCGGATTAATCAACGAACTTGATGTGATCGGCCTCGTCAACTCCCGTGTTGTGAGTCTTGGCAGATATGGAAGATCAAAGAAGACCATGCTTGGTGTGCCTTCTAGAATAATAAAGGATGTTCTAATCAGGGATGAGAGATTGGGAAGTATGATCAATTATGCTCCTAAATATTTAGTATCCCTACGTTAGAGGAGGCAGCCCTCTACTTTACAGCCGAGACGAAATCCAGAGAGAAGATCTTGAAGCTCTGTAGGTCTATTATTGGGGCTATCCCTGGGTTTGGGGTGTGGCCCATCTCCCTCTGATACTCGGTCTGTTCCTGCCATGCCCCCGAGTTCACTATCGTTGTTCCCCTGTATGTGCTGAAGCTCATCCTGTGAACGTGCCCAGCGTGGAAAATGTCCGGCTCATTCTCGATCACGAGATGATCCATAGGCTCCGACGCGATGAGGGTCTTTGATCCATAAGTAGGCGCCAGATGTCTGCATTGAAGAAGGAACCTCATCGCCTCATCAGGCCTCTCAAAACTCATCCCCGGAACCGTTGATATCACGTCATCCAAACTCCTGCCATGCATAACGAGTACTCTTACCCCATGCAGGCTGAGCATACATGGATTGCCCAGAAGCCGGGCTCCACCAGCCTCATACAACGGCTCCGCATAATCCTTCGGTATAGCGGGCTGAGGTAAAGCCCTTCTGCAGGCATCATGGTTCCCAGGCATCAAGATAAGCTCTATGTGCTCTGGGAGCCCCTCCAGAATCTTGGCGGCAGCCTCATACTGCATATAAATGTCGTCTATTTCCAGCTCCTCAATCTGCTTTGGGTATATCCCGACACCGTCAACTATGTCCCCCGCTATTATGACGTATTTAACATGCGACGCTATCTCCCGGAGTCGTCTATTACCCACCCTGCCCCTCAACCACTCGACGAACCGTTCGAAGGGGCCCTCCATGAACATCTTGCTCCCCACATGCATGTCTGATAAGAGCGCGGCGTAGACCGGTAGATCGGCCCTTCTCGGCTTCCTCATCGGCAGATCAGGATAGATTATATCCTCGGCTATGAGGAGGTCCCCTCCCCCCTTTACCGCGCTTATGCAGATTACCTGATCCAGCATCAACATTTGTCCCTTCCGATACAAATCTGGGTTCGTAGAGGGAACGAATACTCTGACGTCGTCTTCCATATCCTCGACGTGCAGAAAGATCCCCTTTGAGGATTCGCGTTTCTCCACCAGCATGCATATGAACTTGACTCGGGAATTGGATGGGGCTCCTAATGCCTGAGCGATTCCCCCAGAATCTCTTGAGTCTATTCTTTTTTTCAGTATTCTCCGTATTCTCCGAAAGCGGTCCTGGAAGTATTCAATATAATTTTCCAGAGAGCCCCTCGTGCTTATAGTCTTCGTAGGGTCCTCTAAGACCTCTATCTCAGGGCTCACCTCTTTTGCGTACGGCGTGTATCCGCCTCTCCCAGTCTTGAAAGTATCAGCTTCGCCTAATCGTTTCCGCAGTTCCGCGGCTTTCTTCTCTATCAGCTCACGTTCCAAAAAGAGGGGTCTCTCAGGGAGACCGTTAGCTTCCTCAATTATCCCCCTTACAAGGGCCTCCAGCTCCACGCTCTTGGAAGCTTCCTTCAGCGCTTTAAATGCATCACTGTCGATTTGGTATCCGGCCTCGATGATGAGTGAGATTGCCCTCTTCAGATCGGTTGTCTGCTCCATTGATCGTCCTTCTGCTCTCTGATAGGATTAATTGAACATAAGCAATATTTAGTTTAAAACGATTCGTCCGCGAGGATCACCGAAGTATATACATGTTTAGATTTTCCAATACACTTTTATCCTTTAATCAAAATATTCTTCCGGAGTAATTGCGATGGAGCTCCGTAAGATCCAGAGGACCAGAGGCGGAACCTTCTTTGTAACCCTTCCTAAAGAATGGGCCTTAAGGAACGGGCTCACGAAGGGATCAGTCGTTTACACATCAATCACCTCTAACGGACGGCTGATTATTGATCCTCGATACGACTTAAGGCATAAACCTCTGAGTATAACGATAAGGCCGAGTCCCTATCTGGGCCGGGAGATAATCGGAAAATATCTGTTGGGTTACGATACGATCCGAATAAGCGCCAAAGACAGGATAACTATAGAACAGAGGGAGAGAGTTAAGGGGACGGTCAGTAAGCTGATAGGATTAGAGATCATAGAGGAGGACCACGCGAACATAATCATTCAATGCCTCCTCCAGCCCGGAGCCCTTCCTCCGGAGAAGATCTTGAGGCGTGAGTACCTCATATCATCGAGCATGCTCCGAGACTCCATGACGGCCATTCTTCAAGGGGACGCGCAGCTGGCGAGAAGCGTAATCGCCAGGGATAACGAGGTCGACCGCCTCTACTTCCTCGTCGTCCGAATATTGAGGACGATTATTCAGAATCCCAGCCTCAGCGAGAAGCTTGAGGTCTCCCCCATCGACTGCTTAGATTACCGTTTAACGGCCAGCCTGGTCGAGTCCGTGGGGGATCAGGCCTCCCAAATAGCCGAGCACGCGATCGAATTGGAGGGCATAGGGCTCCCCCAGAGGGTCATCACGGCCCTACGGAGCCTACACGGGATCGTGAATGAAGCTTACGAGGACGCTGTGACCGCGTTCTTCTCGAGAAGCATCTCCCTCGCCGAGTCTGTCCGTGATAGGGAGGAAAAAACAAAGGCTCTATGTGAAGAAGCTGAATCTTCCTGCGCGGGCTTGTCCCCAGAAGCCTATCAGAGGGTCGTCTCAGTCATATCCCTGATAGGCCGAGTATACGATCACAGCGTAGACATATCCGACTTGACGATTCCTAGGAGAGGTAAAGGAATAATCCAAGAGTCTGAAGGAGAACCTAGTCTTCTATAAGGCTCCTAGCCTAAAAGATCTCCCTTTCGCCTATCTTTCTGTAGACCTTCCCTCGGACCCTGATTACCTGTATCGATTCGTCTTCAGGCCTCCTCTCGGCAGTCTTCCTCCTGAGGGACTCGCCGCATATCCCGTTTGGCAGCAGCCGTCTCGTTACGCACATCGCGTAGCTACAGTTCCGTGGATCGCACGGCTCATCTGTCCATCGGCACCAAGCCTTCCGATTTCGGAATTGCAGAGCCTTCCTCCCGCATCTGAATTTTCGGCAGTTTGGAGAACATTTCCTTGGGCCAGTCAAGTTCAACACAACCTAAATATTTCTAGAATACATCCGTAGGATGCATAAGCCATTCATTTACTTCTCGTTTGATGTAGAGACAATTATAAATTTTTCTTCTCTTCGCCACTTAAATCTCTTGTGGACCCCTCAACCATATGATGCGTTTTGCTGTCTCTCCCGCTCTTTAGTGGAAGGGCGGCTCGCTATATCCAAATTTGATGAGACACATTGATGTCGCAGGTCAATTGCTTCTTCTATAAGGTTAAACTCCAGAGTCTTTGCTGCAAGCTACAACTTTGTCATCCTTCGTAGCTATGTATATGTTTGGATAGGTCTTCTCCAATTCAGAGTGATGGGAGGTCAACATTCAGAGCCCTTAACCTACTAGATAATGCTTCGTCATCTTTCAAGACTTTCTAAACTGCTGGAATGGCGGATCCAAGGAAAAGGGGTAAAAAATTTAACGCTTACGAAAGTTATTCTTAATGGAAAGATGAATAATGCGCATTATTTTGGATCCTCCCATTTTGGCGGGATGAAGATTGAGGGGGCTATTGATAAAATAGCATGACAGTTGGAGGAGCATGAGATGAGGTATGCTATACGCAGAAGTGAGGACGCATTGATCATCGTAGATGTTCAGAGGGACTTCTGCAGTGGTGGAGCCCTCCCAGTTCCTGAGGGAGAGAAGATAATCCCCACGCTGAACAGATATATAAAGAAGTTTTCCGAGGCTGGGGCGCTCATAATAGCGACTAGAGACTGGCATCCCCCAAATCACGTTTCCTTCGTGAAGTACGGAGGTCCATGGCCCCCACACTGCGTTCAGGGAACCCCAGGAGCAGAGTTTCATCCGGACCTCAAGCTTCCAAGGAACATCAAGATAGTATCTAAGGCTACCTCCGCCGATAAGGAGGCATACTCAGGGTTTAACGGAACAGGCTTGGGGGCTGAGCTGAGAAAGGCTGGGATCAGAAGGGTCTTCGTCGGGGGCCTCGCGACCGATTACTGCGTTAAGAGCACAGTTCTCGACGCTTTAAGCCTCGGCTTCGAGACGGTTCTTCTTCTGGACGCCATTAAGGGGGTCAACGTGAACCCGGGTGACAGCGAGAAGGCAATAAATGAGATGCTTAAGAGGGGAGCGAGAAAGGCGGTAATAGATGACTTTCAGAGTTGCCATTCATCGTGAAGGATCTTGGGAGTAAACCTGACGCCCATCATAGTAAGAAGGAAGATTCGATTGGGAGATCTAAAAGGGAGATCTCTCGCTGTAGACGCGAATAATGTTCTACATCAGTTTCTAGCCCTAATTCGTAGCCGAACGACCCTTCCATTGATTGGGCCGGACGGATCAGTCACCTCACACCTCGTCGGCCTCCTATACCGGACAACGCATCTGATCTCGAGGTATCACTTGACGCTGGTCTTCGTATTCGATGGGAAGCCCCATCCACTAAAGAGGGAAGAGATTGAGAAGAGACGAAGGCTGAGGGAGAAGGCGATAACGGAATGGCGGGAGGCCCTAGAGAAGGGGGACTATCACACGGCCTTTTCTAAGGCTGTGATGACGGGAAGGCTAACTCCAAGGATGGTGGAGGACGCTAAGGCCCTCCTGAGGCTTCTCGGGATACCTTGGGTTCAAGCCCCAGCAGACGCGGAGGCCCAAGCCGCTTATATGGCGAAGAGGAGAGATGTCTGGGCATCCAGCAGCCGCGACTACGATTCAATTCTGTTTGGAGCTCCGAGGCTAGTGAGATATTTGACGATCTCAGGCAGGGAGTTTCTTCCGAGTAAGGGAGTCTCACGTCCTCTAGAGCCTGAGCTGATAATCCTTGATGAGTTTCTCTCGACCATCGGTCTTAACCGTGAGCAGCTCATAGACTTGGCCATACTGATAGGGACGGACTTCAATGAGGGAGTAAGGGGTATAGGCCCGAAGAAGGCTCTCCGGCTCATAAAGAGGCATGGAGGCATAGAGGGTCTTCCGGCTGAGATAAGAGAGAAGGTTGATCCTCGATATCAGGAGATTAGGGAGATCTTCCTCCAGCCTGAGGTCACGGAGGACTACACGGTAGAATATGGGTCGATCGCGGAGGATGAAGTCTATGAGTTTCTGTGCGTCAAGAAGGGTTTCTCGAAGATGCGTGTGAAGAGGGCGATTCAGAGGTTGAAGGAGGCTCAAAGGGAGATGCGGGGAACCAGTCTAGAGGAGTGGATGGGATGATGTTCGGTTCGGAGAGACCGTTGGTCTTCTAGGTGCTCCTGGTCTGGATGCCTTATTCCGAGAAACCTGCCTTTCACCGCTGGGATATCATGAGAAGAAGATTGTTTCTTCGTCTATATCACGTTTAGTTTGCCGTATCTTCCAACGTTGAGCTGGATCTCACCGCGGAAACTCTTGATGTAGCCATTCTCGATCTTCACAGTGTCATTAGCGTTTACCTGATCGATTTGCTCATTCCACAAGACGAGCTTTATGGTCCCTGTCCCGTCGGTTATTGTAGCCTCAGCCACCCTGAAGGTCTGCCCCGTATACCTGGATCTTACCTCTCTGGGCTCGGAGACCTCTACAACTTTTGCTTCGACATTCACTCTTCTCATGCCCTGCCTCAAATCGCCAATCTTCAATCCTACTCCTCCTTTAAACTATTCAATCCGCGACGGAGAACGGCAATCTCCGAAATTCATGAATCTCCGTGGAACTACATTCCCTCAAAAGATTACTTGGGCGCTGCCTTCGGCGCCTTTCTTGTTCAAGCTGGCTCCTATACATCTGGTTCTTCGTCCCACGCCGCGGAAGTCAACATCCCAGAAGAACCAGCAATAATCAGCCCAAGCTGACCTTGCGGTCCATTTTCTGGATGTCGGTGATTCATGGATGAAACAAAGTTAGATATAAGGTTTATTACTGATGCTCCACGGATGCTTTCGAGTGACGTGAGAAATCATTGTTTATGCCTTCCCCAAGCGTATCAAAGTTATAAAGGGTCTTCCTTCCCTTAATTATAAATTGCTGGGGGCGAATCGGTGTTCAGGCTCGGCCTAGTCACGTATAATCTCGCCCGGAACTGGGATGTCCCAAAGATAATTGAGATGTGCTCTGAGACGGGGTTTGAGGCTGTTGAGCTGCGGACCACCCACGCTCATGGCGTTGAGCCCTCGTTGAGTAAGAAGCAAAGGGAGGCGGTGAGGAGGACATTCAAGGATTCCCCAGTCCGCCTGCTGAGCCTCGGAACGGTCTGTGAATACCATTCAGCAGATAAGAGGGAGGTAGCTCAAAACATAGACATGACTAAGGAGTTCATCAGGCTTGCATATGACCTCGACGCGTTAGGCGTGAAGGTTAGGCCTAACGGCCTCCAGCTGGAAAAGGGGATCCCCGTGGAGCAGACGCTTAGGCAGATAGGCGAGTCGCTCCGGGAATGCGGGGAGTACGCTGAAGATTACGGGGTCGAGGTGTGGCTGGAGGTCCACGGCAGGGGCACAAGCGATCTCAGATACATAAGGAGAATAATGGAGATAGCCGATCATAGGAGCGTCGGTGTCTGCTGGAACTCAAACCAGACGGACGTTATTAAAGGCTCGATAGTCGAGACTTTCAATATGGTGAAGGGATGGATCAGGTCGGTTCACATCCGCGAGCTCTACGATGAGGCTTATCCTTGGCGAGAACTATTCGGCCTCCTCAAAAAGATCGGCTATAGCCGATACTGCTTGGCCGAGATTCCCGAGAGCAAGGAACCCAGGAGGCTCATGAGGTACTACCATGCGCTCTTTCAAGAATTGGCGAGGTAGGCTGTTGCACCCATTTATTTAAGGAGGGTCATCCTAAAGAATTGTAAAGTCCTGAAGAAGGTGGTGGAGGCCTTAGAGCGGGTAGGTGTCCTCGTGGTATCCTATGGATCAAGGGGAGCGGCGATCCTCGATTCCCTTCTCAGAAGCGACGAGTATGATGTGAACGCGTACGTTGCGGATCGGCAGAGAAACCCCTTCAATATCAGGTTCTCAAAGGAGCATGTCGTCATTCCATCTCTTGATCCAGTCGAGATATCCAGGTTCGCGGCTAGGCGCAGGGAAGAATTAGACTTCGCCATTGTGGGCCCTGAAAAGCCGATAATCGCCGGGTTGAGGGACATCCTAGAGGCGGAGGTGGGTATCCCCGTCATCTGCCCAACAAGGAAGTACGCGATTGAGAAGAGCAAGGTGGCTCAGAGGCGGCTCTTTCAGGAGGTTGCTCCGGAGGTCAATCCGAGATTCAAGGTCTTCAACCCGGAAGACTACGGAAGCCTAAGCGATGTTAAGGCTGACCTCTTCAAGTGGCTCGATGAATTGAATGATGAGGTAGCCGTTAAGCCCGATGCTCCGGCCGCCGGGAAGGGGGTTGGGGTCTGGGGAGACCACTTCAACACCCGCAGCGAACTCTATGAGCACTTCATGGCAAACTTCAAGGAGGGCCCGGTCATCGTTGAGGAGAAGATTGAGGGGGAGGAGTCGAGCTTCCAAGCCTTCTGCGACGGAAAGCACCTCGCCCCCCTCCCTGAGACCAGGGATTACAAGCGGGCGTTCGATGGTGACAGGGGCCCGAACACTGGCGGCATGGGATCATACAGGGATTCTGGGCTCCACCTGCCATTCATGGATGAGGCTGACTGGGAGAAGGAGAGATCCATCGTGGAGAGGATCTTCAGGAGGCTGAGGGGGGACGGCTCCAACCCTGAGATCCGCGGCGTTCCCTTCTACGTGGCGTTCATACACACCGGGAGGGGACCAATGATCCTCGAGAATAACAGTAGGCCCGGCGATCCTGAGATAATGAATATACTCCCGCTGCTTAGGGATGACTTCGTCGAGGTCTGCTTCCGCATGATCGAGGGCTCCCTGACCCGGGTGGATGTGGAGAGCAAGGCAAGCGTAGTCACCTATAAGGCCCCCCCGAGCTATGGTGAGTACGAAAGGTTCTTCCCCGATAAGGTTAGGAGGGAGGAGGTTGGGACGCCCATCATCCTGGATGAGGCTGAGAAGCTCGCATCGAGGTATGGTGGAAGGCTGAGGATATACCCGGGCTCCATGGAGCTCAGGGGGGACGGGAAGGCCTACGCGCTTAGATCCAGGACTGTCTGTACAGTTGGGGTTGGGGATGACATCCAGGAGGCCCGCAGGGTCTCCCTTGAGGGTCTCAAGGCGATAAGGGGAGGAGCGTTATGGCATAGGACGGACATAGCATCTGAGGATCACATATCGCGGAGCATAGAGCACATGAGAAGGCTGAGGAGGAGAGGATGAGGATCGGGGAGGCCGTCTTCGTCACTGATTGTGAGGGACCAATATCGAAGAACGATAATGCCTATGAGCTGGCAAGCCACTTCATACCGAATGGGGAGCGGCTCTTCACGATCATAAGCCGATACGACGATATACAGGCGGACATAATCAAGCGGCCGGGATACAAGGCCGGCGATACGCTTAAGCTGATCCTTCCCTTTCTCAGGGCGTATGGTGTGACGAATGATGAGATGAGGCGGTTCTCCTCTGAGAATCTCATCCTAGTATCGGGGGCTGATCAGACTTTAAGGTTCGTCCTCAGCATCATGCCCTCCTTCATCATAAGCACGAGCTATGAGCACTACATCTCCGCGATATGCAGCCTCACAGGCTTTCCCGAGGAGAACGTCTACTGCACCCAGGTTGATATGGACAGGTACGTCCTTAGCGGAGGGGAGGCTGAAAGGCTGAAGAGGCTGGGGGAGGAGATCTCTGCGATGCCTATGCTGGAGATACCTGAAGGTGCCTCGGCCTTTGAGGATCTCCCAGAGGAGACCAGGCGTGCCGTGGGGAGGCTTGACGAGATATTCTGGAATGAGATCTACCATATGGATGCTGGTAGGATGCTTCGGGAGGTCAATCCCGTTGGGGGCTTCGAGAAGGCCAACGCGATCAGGCAGATTGTTGAGAGGACCGGGGTTGACTTATCAAGCATCATCTACTTCGGAGACAGCATAACTGATGTTGACCCCTTCAGGCTTGTAAGGGAGGCTGGGGGGCTGACGGTTTCATTCAATGGGAATCAGTACGCTGTGAGGGAGGCGGAGATCGCCGTCATGTCGCACAGCGCCTTGATAATAGCGGTCCTCGCGGACCTATTCAGGAGGATGGGCAGGGAAGGAGTGCTCAGCCTCGCCGATCAATGGTCAGTGGAGTCATTAAGGGGAGCATGTGAGCCGCAACTTCTCAGGCAGATGCTGGCGCTCCCCCCGGAGAGGGCTCCCAAGGTGGAGAGGATCACCCAAGAGAACATGAGCCGTCTGATCCGTGAGAGCAACAGCTTCAGGAAGACCGTTAGAGGAGAAGCTGTGGGAAGCCTAGGTTAACCCAAATTTAAGGGCCAAGCTTACCGGTTCAGTATTGTACTCACCACAGAATTCTCCGGGATATTTCTCTTCATTAAACATCCCTTAAAGAACCCTAACCAAAAAAAGGAGAAGAAGATTTAGAGCGTAAATCTCTGCGCTCCGCGCCCCGCGGAAAATTTTTGTTTATATAAGTCATATTTGGGATCTAGTAGGCCAGCGGGGGCATTCCGTGTTTCTGTATCACAGATCCTCTGGGCCTTATCACTTCCTGTTGCCGCCCACCACGGGTGGTAGGAGAACCACTATGTCCCCGTCCTTGAGTGGTGTCCGTAGGGCCTCAAGCATATGGATATTCTTTCCGTTTAGCAGTATGGTGAGTTCAGGTTCGTCTCTAACATAACGTGTCAAGGCCTCCTCATCGAGCATTGGGGCCTTCTCCTTCAGTTTGGCTATCAGGTCCCTTATCTTCGCATCTGAGCTAAGCTCGACATCCAGTTCGCTTCCTAGAAGATCAGTCAGCCTCCCCATGACTCTGACTTTCACCCTCATCGCTTCTGCCCCTGGATCAAATTCATTCCCGGATGAAAATATCGATGAACAAGAGTGGCGAGTTACCTTCTCAGCTTCTCCAGGACTCTATCGACGTCTTTGAGCCCAAGCCTCCTGAGGACCTCGGACTTGGGGATTCCGTTCTCGTCCCAGCCTATCGCCTCGTAGTACTGCCGCTTCATCTCCTCCACTACTTTTCTGTCCGTCGTCTTACCCTTATATGGGCCTGAGGGAAGAGGCTCATAGAACCTGGGAGGATTATCATCGTGGACCTTCGGGTCCCACGTCAAGTCAGGCCCGCCGAGCAGCAGTAGAGCCCTCTGGATATGGATTATCCTGGGCCCCAGAGTCCTGCACCAATCCTCAGGGGTTATCTCCCATCCCGTGACGGCCCTATAATAGTCCAGTATGATCTCCCTGTCGCCGACGAGGCTGCATATCACAGCGGAGTCAGCGAAGACCATCCACATGTCATTATATGCATCGTAGACGCTGGATGTGTGATCCCCGCATTGGGGCGAGCATGCGTAGCTGATCGGCTTGTAGTCCAGTCCGCTCCTCGTGCCGTGGGCGCCCACCTCGACGCCCTTGACGTGAACGGCGTACCTCGTCACGTCGACCCCCTTCATCTCGCTTATCTTCAAAGCGGCCCTGTAGGTTCCCTCGGCGAGGATATCACCTATCCCCTCCCGCTTAACGATCATCCTAGCAAGCCTCTCGAAGGCCTCAACGTCCCCCCACCTAAGCTCGAATCCAAGGTCATCCTTCGTGAGTATTCCTCTCTGATAGAGCTCAGCCGCGAAGCCGAGCGTGTTGCCGCCGTTTATCCCGGAGAGCCCAAGATAATCCATGAGGGCTGATAGGTATATGCACTTACCTGGATCGAAGATCCCGAGGTTCGGCCCAAGATAAGCCTGCATCTCATAGTCCGGATCATCAGTGAATGTTCCCTTATATGGGCCCGTTTTGATGACAGCGAGCTTCATGCAGCTCCCAGCGCAGTTGAAGTCGCTCCAGTACCTCTTCACCCAGTACCTGAAGTCGAAGCTGGGCCCCCCGAATCCCCTCTCGTCATGCCACTCCTCCTGCCAGTTCCTCACGGGCTCCGAGCTGCTCCCAGCGCCCACAGAGTACCCGCCGTACCCCGTCCCCCACATCGACAGCGTCCCAGTCCTCCGGCAGTGCCTCCTGTCCACCTCACGCCAGAGAAGCCTAACGGTCACGGGGTTCGCGACTTCTGGGAGCGGCCCACGTCCCTTCGCGACTATCGCCTTGAGGTTCTTAGAGCCCATAACCGCTCCGTAGCCCCCGTACCCGGCGGCGTGGCTTATCTTCTGAAGCACGGAAGCCGTCCTAACTCTGTTCTCCCCAGCCGGCCCGCAGTATATCATGCTTGGCTCCTTGATCTTCCCGGCGTTCGGCCTCCTCCCCTCGAGAAGATCCCTGACCTCCCCTGTGAGTATCCTTATCGTATCGATCGCCTCCTTCCCCCAGACATGGCCGGCGTCTCTGATCTCAACCCCGTCATCGGTTATCAGTATGTAGACGGGTTTCTCAGCCCTTCCGGAGACTATGACCCCATCGTAGCCCGCGCATTTCAGGTCGACGGGGAACTCGCCGCTCAACGTGGAGCCGATCACCCCATTGCATTGAGGCGACTTGCCGGATATGCAGATCCTCGCTCCCGGATAGATCGCGGTCAACGGCCCAGTCAATGCCAAGAATAGGTTCTCAGGCCCAAGCGGATCAACTGACTCCCACCTCTCCCCAAGCCTATCCCAGAGTATCTTCGCGGCTAATCCCCTGCCCCCCACGAAGTTCTTCAGCGTCTCCTCATCGAATTTGACATCCCTGATATTCTCAGATGAGAGGTCAACCTCGAGAAACTTCCCAGCGTATCCCCTCGGCATCTACATCAGCTCCTCAGCCTTCTCTCCGAAGATGTTGAAGGCTACGTCCCTCGTGAACTCCTCGGGGGTCCGAGCGAAGAGTCTGCGATTAACGTTCCTCTTAACAGTCTCTCTCCTCTGCCTTATCAGCATCAGAGCGTTGAACTTTGCCTCCTGGCATACCTTCACGCATTCAGGGTCTCCGTCGCATAGGTCGCAGATCACAGCCTTATTATCTCTTGGGTGAAGAAACGGGATGCTGCCCGGGCAGGCCTTTATGCAGAGTCCGCAGCCTGTGCATTTCTCCCTGTCAACTATGACGGCGGCGGTGTCCTCGTCGACCGAGAGAGCATCGACGGGGCATGACTCGACGCATGGATAATCATTACATTGGGCGCAGAAGTGTGGGATCTCAACCCCAGGCACGAGCATGAAGACCCTTATCCGTGAGGCCTCAGGCCAGATCCTCCCCTCATGACGCAGCGAGCAGACGATCTCGCATCTCCGGCATCCACTGCACCTGAGGAAGTCCCTCACTATCCAAACTACTTCCTTAGTCTTCATTGCGCATCCGTGAACCTAATGAATTCTTTTGTAATAAAGATTACCATTTTAGGAATCTTTAGCATAAAACTCGTTGTAGAGATTCACACTTAGAAGATCGCTATAAAAATTAGGGCTAACTAAAAACGGTAGCTGAATTAAGTCTAATCGGGACATATAAGGGTTTCCAGCCATGCCGTGATCCACCCTAATAGTCAGCCGTCAAGACCCGGTTGAGGCACTGAGCAGACTCTGCGGAGACGGATCACCTACACGCTCCTCCCCTCAGTTCTGACCCAAAGCCTTTTAAGACCTCACGGTTCTTGAAATACCCCCCTGCAACCACCCCGGGGGACGATGCATGAGACGACTAAGGAACTGGATGCTCTTCCTAATCATAGTCTTCATCTGGAGCTCAAACTGGTCAGTGATGAAGAGCAGCCTACTATACGTCGAACCCCTAACCTTCGTCTTCCACAGATTCCTCATCTCCTCACTCGCCCTAACTCCGGCGGCCGTCATCCTGAACCAGAAGATCCCGAAGAGGAGGGGAGACCTGGCGAGACTTACGATTCTGGGGATGATAAACGCCATGGGCATCCTATCAACGAATATGGGCCTAGCGGCCGAGCAGTCCGGCCTAAGCGCGGTCTTGACATATACACAGCCGCTCTTTGTCTTCTGCATGGCGGTCCCCCTCCTAGGCGAGAAGGCGAAGCCGGAGAGGGTAATGGGCGTAATCATGGGGTTCCTAGGTGTGGTCATAATCTCAACCCGGGGAGAGATGCCCCTGCAG
>LUCF01000006.1 GCA_001593845.1 Candidatus Bathyarchaeota archaeon B63
AATTTTTGGGTATGGACTTTATCCTCGCCAGGATTACTGGGCCATGTTTCATACCTCTATGATTCAGGATCTTCGCATGTTTCAATCCCGGCCGGATGGAATTTTGTACATTATTATTGAGGAGGAACAGCGGCTTATCAGCGGCGGGGGAATATCCCCTCTTCTGTCAGACTGAAGAAAGGATGCCGGACTGAGGATGAGCAACAAGAAAAAGGAGAGCAAGATCGTAATAAAGGACGGAATCGTTAAGTGGACCGAGAGGGACTGGCGGGGAGTAATAGCGATAATCATATGCATAGGATTGCTTGTCAGCGTCGTTCTGGGCCGCGTAGACGGCGTCGGCACATTCGGCAGCCTCGCAGCGATGATCTGCAGGGACTACTTCGCATCCAAAGAGGAAGAGAAGAGACAGAAATCCTGAGGCCTTTATAAATTTCTATATATAGAAAAAATTTTTCCGCGGCGAAGCCGCATGCAGAAAATCAATGATGGCGGATACCCACAGAGCATGTACTCTTCTGATCAGTGCTCTTGCTTCAATAAAAGATAAAAGAATTCGCTACTTCTGGAGTATTATCCCAGAGTACGGCTGGTTAGAAGAAGAGGGATGAAGCTCCACATAGGGTTCGACGATACGGATTCCCCCAGAGGCGGATGCACAACCTACGTAGCAGCCCTAATAATCGAGCGGCTCCACGAGCTCGGCGTCTCCTTCCTAGACTATCCCTCACTCATCAGGCTGAACCCGAATGTCCCATGGAAGACCAGGGGGAACGGCGCCATATGCCTGAGGGTTATGTGCGATAACAGCCTCAGGGATGAGCTGATGGAGCGGGTCATCCGGACGGTTGAGGAGCAGGCTGACCTCAGCTTCGAGGGAACCGACCCGGGGATCGTCTTCCTACCCGGGGATGTGCCCCTCGAGGTTGAAGCCTTCGCGAGGAGGGCCATCACTGGGCTTGTGGAGAAAGCTGAGGCCTTAAGTCTAATCCGGAGGTACGGGGCAGAAGCGGTGGGGTTTAAGGAGGGGAGGGGGATAATAGGCGGCCTAGCCGCGATAGGTGAGCAGCTGAGGGACGATCATACGTATGAGCTCATAGCGTATCGAACCCCAGAGAATAGGGGAACCGAGAGAAGGGTCAAGGAATCCTCAGTCATGGAGATGGATAAGAGACTGGGCCGCCTAGTATTCAATAACGTCGATTATGAGACTGGGCGGATACTCATAACCCCGCGGGGGCCGGACCCGGTTCTGTACGGCATTAGGGGGGAGACCGCTGAGGCTGTCAAACGCGGCCACGAGATGGTAATCGCGGAGGAGCCCATAGAAAGATGGGTTATCTTCCGAACCAATCAGGGAACAGATGCACATCTCAGAAGGGCCTCATCAATAGGCGAAGTGGAGCCCTACAGCCCAGTTATACTCGTCGGGGAGGTCTCCGGAGATCCAAGGGTCATCAGGGGCGGCCATGTAATCTTCAGCATCAGGGACTCCACGGGGCAGATAGACTGCGCAGCCTATGAGCCCACGGGCAGGCTCAGAGAGGTGGCGAGGAGGCTTACGGCCGGGGATCTCGTCGAGGTCCACGGTGGTGTCCGTCCGCCCTCCCCGAGCATCCCAATGACGGTGAATGTCGAGAAGATCAGGATTCTCAGGTTGGCCAAGATCCGCATCTACAGGAACCCCCTATGCCCGGAATGCGGGAAGAGGATGAAGTCGATGGGGCGTCAGAAGGGATTCGAATGTAAGAGGTGTGGTTTCCACGGCAGGGACCTCGAGAAGACTGTTATGGAGTGGCCGAGGGATCTGAAAGTCGGGCTTTATGTTACGCCGCCGCGTTCTCAGAGGCACCTCACCAAGCCGCTCAGCAGATACGGCCTGGAAAAGAGGGGAGAAGAGGGGTCATTCCTCGGCTCCGTCCCCTACGGGGAGATCTCCGGCCGTTAGCGGCTTCTCCCCCACGCTCATCAGCGGATCCTCAACCCACGAGAACTTCCTCCGGAGGGACTTCGGATAATAAAGCTTCCAATCGAAGTCTACCCTTCTGCCCCAACGGTAATAGATCCGGGGGTCTATGTAGCTCTTAAGCGATGTGCTCAGGTTATAATCGCGGGTCTCCATCCTGATCTTGATCTGCAGCCTCTCCTTCTCTATGGCGGCCCTCCTCCTCTGCTCCAGCCTCGCCAGCCTCTCCCTGAGCCTCCTCAGCCCTTCCCTATGCCTCTCCTTCAGCCTCTTGATGAGCATTCTCTGCCTCTTGATGCCCTTACGGGCGGTTGAGATTCTCTTCCTCAACGTTTTAGTCGATCTTCCCTCCTTCTCCCTCTCAGCCAATTGCCTCTGGAGATCCCTGAGCCTATCCTTTAGAGCCTCGATTCTCCCCTCGTATTTCCTCAGCCTCTTGATATACCGCTCCCTGCTCTCCTTGATCCTCCGCTTTATCCTTCCCTCTGCCTCTTTGAACCGCTCCATCCTCACTCTGAGCCGTTCCTTCCTCCTCTCCAGCATGGTCCTCCAAGTCTTCGGGATCTTCCGGCGGTGATTACAGACCTTGGCGGCCTCGAGATTCGCGAGGGTTGCGACGTACTTCTTCACGTAGTCCGGGTCCTCCCTTTCTACCGGGGTGGATTCGAGCTTCCTCTCCACCGCCTCGGAGGCGTAATAGGTGCGGAAGACCTTGGCTGATAACCCTCTTACCACCTCATCTAGGAATTCGCTTACCCTCTTCGAGTTCACACCTTCGAATATCGTGGACTCAGCATCCGCGGAGAACTCCTTCAAGTTTCTTATGACGATCTCCGGAAGCCTAACCTTGAAGATGTGCGGAACGGAGTCCTTGCCCAGAAAATTGAAGATGACCGTCCCGTCATCCTCGAATTTTATGTGTTCAGGCCGAAGCGTAGAGGCGCCAACAGTATCAGCCTCCTCGGGGTCCTTCTCATCCCCAACGCGGATCTTCAGCCTGTCAATCAAGTAGCAGACAGTCGCCGTCTTTCTTCTTATCAGATCATCCGCATCGAGGTTCTCATTTATGTGCCTCTTGATCCTCTCGATGTTACGCCTCAGCTCGATCGCCTTATTGAACTTCTCGATCTCCCTCATCTGCTTAAGCTTCGTATTCTCAGAGAGCCAGACATACTTCATCTTCCCGGAGAGCTTATCCCTCCACCTCGCGATCCACATGACATCAGGCTCCCAGACGATCCTCTTCCAGTTCCCCGGGGGCCTCGGAGCGTCCGGGGAGAGGTTTAGCTCGATATCCTCTTCGGTTGGGCCCTCCTTCCACCTTCCCCTTTTAGGATGCTTCCCCCGGCCGATGAAGATGCAGGATGGCTCCGCAATGTAGTTGCTGATCTCCATCCTAACGCCGTCAACTATCGCGTATCCATACTTCTCCTTATTCGCCTCCCGCACAGCCCTTCTTTCCTCCCGCATCCGCCTCTTCTCCTCCTTCGTCAGGCTCTCCTTCCACGCCTTCTCCCTCTCTACGTAGTCTATGACCTCCGAGAAGTCGAAGTCTCCCGGATCCGCCTTCCCATCTATCCCCAGCGCCACGCAGAAGTCCCTGAAGAAGTTCCGGATGAAGACCCTGTCCTCAGCATGCTCCGTACCCATCTTCTTTACCCAGGCCACCGCCATCTCCTCCTGCTTCGGCGTCAGCTGTACTCTCCTCCCCTTCACGGAGATGCTGAGGCCCTTCCACTCATACTTCGGAACTAGAACCCCATTGTGGATGAGCTGCCTCATAGGTCCGATCTCACTTTTCGAATGAATCCGCACCTATCATAATTAAGCATTGCCCAATCTAAGCGTGGCGCAGCATGACTTGGGCAGGCTGAGGGGCCTTGTCACCCGTAAAAAACGAGGATATAATGGTATTTTTTCTCCATAAATCTTATAACAATGCCTCTCGGCTACCAAGAGCTAGAGCTAAGAGATGTTTTCTTCAGGACTGAACATAGAAGTGACCCCCGGAACCCAAGAAGATATCCTTTGGCCCATCAGTCTCACGGTCAGTAGGGAGGCCAGATCGCCCTCAGAAGGGCCGGAAGGAGCACATTTAATGTTCGGTCTTAAGGTTATTGAGGATTTACGCTTTGGGAGATCATCAAGAGCGACAAGTGGAACGGAGCAGACTGGTAATTGAGTGAGAAGACGAGAATAATCATCATGGAGGACGACGAGGCCATCATTAAAAGCCTAAAGAAGATCCTAACGTCGAAGGGCTATGAGGTGGAGGCGGTGACCAACGGCGAGGAGGGAATAAGGCGATGCGGACTCAGACGCTTCGATTTAGCCCTACTGGACATCAGGCTGCCGAAGATGAATGGGACAGAGGTCCTCGAGGTCCTCCACCGGAAATTCCCCGAGATGATAAAGATAATGATCACTGGGTATCCGTCCTTAGAGAACGCCGTTGCCTCGTTGAAGAGGGGGGCGGACGCCTACTTGATGAAGCCTGTAAGCCCATACAGCCTCCTGAAGGTCATAGATGAGAAGATAAAGGAGCGGTCGAGGAGGTCCGGCCACGACGTGAGGAGAGATGGCTCTTCAAGCGTAAATGAGCCTTAGATGTGATGTGCTTGATCGATGAGAGAAACATCCCGGAGGAGATAATCGAGTTCTTCAATATGTTCCCAGGTCAGACCCTGCTCATCAAGGGTAAACCCGGAACCGGGAAGACGATTCTCTCCCTGGAGATTCTGAGGGAGATATGCGATGAACGTAATGGCCTGTATGTCTCCGCAAGGGTCACGCCTGAGAAGCTCTACAGCCTCTTCCCCTGGATAAGGGAGATAGTCCCCGAGAGGAACCTCGTCAACGCCACACCTAAAAAATTAAGTGAGAGATTGAGCCCCCTGAGACGCTTTCAAGACCAGCCGTTTGACTACGACTCCGCGCTGATCTTCTTCAAGATACTCTATGAGGACGCTGAGGAGATGGATAACCCGGTCGTAATTATTGATAGCTGGGACGCCATCCTAGGATACCTCAGCCTAAGAGACGACGGCGTCTCCTTCACCCAGAGCATATGCGACTTATGTCACGATCTTGGAACCCACCTTATCCTGATAGCGGAGACCGACGGGCCTACAGTCCTCGATTACATAGTGGACGGCATAGTGACCCTCCTAGACACGAATCTGCATGGGCATGCGACGGATGGGCAGTCGCAGATGGAGCGTTCTAAATCCAGAGTGCTGAGGGAGATAAGGATAGATAAGCTGAGGGGGGCGAGGAGGAAGCGGAGGAGCTACGCCTTCACGCTTAATGATGGCCGGTTCAGGTATTTCCCTCCCCACGATAAGATGAGGATGGCGGAGATCAGCCCCATCCCGGACATCGACGATATGCACAGGTCAAGCGGGATAAGGGACTTCGACAAGATAACCGGAGGCCTGGAGAAGGGAGGACTAACCCTCTTCATAGTTGAGCATGGAGTAGGCCTGAGATACGTCCCATTCCTCGACCAGATCGCCATAAATCTATCCCTGAAGAAGATAGGCGTCGCCAGGCTGCGGTCCATCGGTTCAGCCCTTCCTGAGGATTATGACCTCGAGAAGAAATATGAGGGTATATACTTCTACAAGCCTGAGTCCTGGATAACATGGAGGTTGGAGGAGCTCTTCTACTCGGCTGAGGAGTACAGGAAATTCCTTGAGACCGTCAGGAAGGACAGGTTCGACCTGATGGAGTTCTCCTTAATGGAAGCCCGGAAGGCCTACCTGAATTTCCTTGGGGAGCTGAGGAAGAGGCACTCCACAGTGGTCGAGTTCCTCGGCCTTGATACATTCGAGATCCTCTACGGCCCGGAGAATACCCTTAAGCTGCTGGATGAGGCTATCTCAAGGGCGTCCCGGAATAACGAGATACTCATAGCGGTTGCGAAGAGGGGGATGGAGTCAATCGAGATGATAAGCCAGCTCGCCACCGTCTCCTTCGTATTCGAGGACATCCTCGGAAGCCTATTCATATATGGAGAGCAGCCCAGAACCGGCCTATATAACGTCTCCTCGGATGAGAAGGGCATAAAGCTGACGCCGCTCGTTTAGGGGTCCGCGCTGAACGGCGGGGATCCGGAGAGGAAGAGTCAGCATGGATTATTCTCCGGGGTGCCTGGCTCTCAGCTGAGCCCCAATCATCGGGTATAAAGCCTCATAATGGCGCTGGGAACATTGTTATCTCGTATTCTCAATCATCTAAGTTTAGATTGGAAATCCACATTAAAGACGAGAAGCCTAAGAAACCCATCTGCTACGCGGTGATTTATAAATAACCAGGGGGATGGAGGCTTTCTCCCCTTTCCATATGAAAAGAAGAAAACTGAATTCTTCATATTATGCTCTTTAACAATGGATAACCCTTTCAGTCTTTATGTTTCATCATCAGAGCTTCCTTCATTATCACGGTTTCGATCTCCCTGATCCTTTTAAGTTCTTCATCATTCGTTATGAATGCATCCGCATTATTTGTGAGTGAAGCCGCGACCTGTAAAGCGTCTGGAGGCCTCACTCCATATCTAGCTCTAATCTCAGCTGCTCTTTCAGCAACTTCAGCATCGACTTGCTTAATTTCCAGGTTTGGAAATGTCTGAAGAATGAATTTATATTCGTTTGCGGCTTCCTCGTTTCCATCCCTCTTCGGCTTAACTAAAACCTCCATCAGAGTGATTGTTGAGGTGACTCCCCTCATCTTTCCAGTCTCTATCATCTCGAAGAGAATGTCAGTGAAGGGTAAATACTCCTCGTTCTCTTCGAAGTGGTATATGAATGCGGCGGTGTCAATCCCTACTATCCGATATTTCTCCAGTAATTCTTTAATTGACTGTTTTAGACCCATACTTTCCTTTCCTCTTTAATGTACTCTGCGGCTTCAACATCCCTCCAGACTTCCTTGTGAAGACCACGCATATAATCCGTGTAGCTCTTCGGCTTAGGCCTCATCAATATCTGTCCATCCTTCACTGAAACGACAAGTTCATCCCCCCGGTTAATCTTCAGCGCTTTACGAGCTTGTTTAGGAATGACAACTTGGTATTTCCTGCTGACCCGCACCGTCTCCGTCATAATTAACATCCTCCACTTTACCTTTTTTATTTTACTTTACTATAAACTTTTTCGTTTTACCCAGTCTCGCTGCGAGGAAGTCTACTGGCGCGTGTATGTTCTCGGCTATTAGGAGAGCCCTGCCCCTGCTGGAAGCTTAAGACTCGTCTTTCTCAGCTTCTGAAGGGGCGAATGCCTCTCCAACCGTCCCGACAGCTGACTCGTCCTGTCTGAGAAGAACCTCGTCGCGCAGTTCTCCAGGAGTGCTCTTCCCCCGCTTCCCTCCAGAACATCCATTACACATTGAGTGCTAAGTATGAACGCGACGTTGCGTTTCTATAGTCAATCCTCCGATAGAGAGGCCGACGCAATCCATGAATGGGCATCCATCAGGCATATTAAACGATCCACAGAACATCCATCCATCAGCACCCAAGTATATATACTATTTTTTCTGCCGTGGCGGGAGCGCAGGGAGAGGACGATCAGCAGATAAGAAATGCTTTAATTATCGCGCCGCATATTATTGATGAAGCTTCTAAACTTGCCGAAAAATATAAGGGGTGCGATGAAGGTGAGTACGGGAGTCAAGCTTCCACCAGCAGTTCAGGAGAGGCTACTGCGCCTCCAGCAGCTACAGCAGACTCTCCAGAATGTCCTAGCCCAGAAACAGCAGGTTGAGCTCGAGCTCCTGGAGGTCGATAAGGCCCTTGAGGAGCTCGAGAAGACACCGGATGACGGGGTCATCTATAAATCCGTGGGTTCCCTCCTGATCAGGACTGAGAAGTCAAAGATCACTGAGGAGCTCAAGGAGAGGAAGGAGATTGCGAATATGAGGGTCTCGGTTCTGGGGAAGCAGGAGGAGCGCCTCAGAAGCCAGATCAAGGAGCTTAATGAACGTCTCCAGCGTGATCTCCGTCCACTCTCATCTCAGTAATGGTGAAGTCTTTGGAAGAGGTGAGGAGGCCCAGCCTCTCATACGAGCAGCTGGAGAGGTTATGTGAGGTAGCCGAGGAGGCGGCGAGGGAATACATCTCCTCGAGGGTCCCAAGCCGCGGGATAGTCGACCTGCAGATCACCGTTAACACGGTCGATTCTGAGAAGCTGAGCCTCGAGGTCGACGTCGATTTGACGCTCTCTCCCCTCCTCGGCGGGGTTGACGTGAAGAAGCTCGCTGAGGGGGCGGTTGAGGCCGCCTTCGAGGCGGCTGAGAATTACATGAGGGAAGTATCATGTCATTCCACGCCGTGAGGTCGCTTATCCAGGAAAGAGCGCCGAAGCTCATACTGATCCTCTGTCACCAGAATGCGGATCCCGACGCCCTATGCGCGGCCTACGTCTTCTCAAGCCTTCTGAGGAGGATCATCCCGAACACGAGGATCGAGGTCGCCTCCCCAGAGGGCATAAGCAAGCTCTCCGAGGCGCTCTCAGATCTCCTGCCCATCCGCGTGTTAACTGAGCTTCCAGAGGTCCCAGCCGACGTGATCGTGATGCTGGACACGAATACCGTCAAGCAGCTGGGGCCATGGGAAAGATTCGTGAAGAGGTCAACGGCTCCCCTGATAGTCATCGATCACCACGCGAGCCACCCGGAGACGGAGCGGATGGCATCAATCATTATCTGCGACGAGAACGCCTCCTCAACATGCGAGATAATCCACAGATTCTTCGATGAGCTCGGCATAAGACCATCAAGGGAGGAGGCGCAGGCCCTCTTTCTAGGCATAGCCTTCGATACTAAACACTTCGTCCTCGCAAACTCGGAGACCTTCAAGGCTGCTGCAGCCCTGGTAGAGGCGGGCGTGGATGCTCAGAAGATCCTCTCACGCCTCTCGCTCCCAACCAGCCTGCCTGAACGAATAGCGAGGCTTAAGGCCTGCAGGCGGATGCAGCTCATGCGGATAGATGACTGGCTCATAGCCTTCTCCAAGGTGAGCTCTTTCCAGGCCTCAGCCGCCCGCGCGCTTGTGGGTATGGGGGCGCACTTGGCGATGGTGGGCGGACAGAAGGGGGATAGCCTCCAGATAAGCATCAGGTCAGACCCCGAGTTTCACAGGGAGACGGGTTTTCATCTGGGGAGGGACCTCGCCAAGCCCCTGGGGGAGTTCTTTCACGGGATGGGCGGAGGCCACTCGACGGCGGCTGGGGTGAACGGCACCGGAGATTATGAATCCGCCGTTAAGAGGGCTATACGGATAATAAGGGAGAAGCTGGGGAAGAAGGGGCCGCCGTCAGATTAGCCGTGAAGGGCTTCCTTGATTATCGCCTCGCCGTCCTTAACCCATCTGTGGCGCGGATCATCAGACCAGGCCCCGTACCTCCTCTCCTCCCCGGCGAGGACCCATAGATAATATAGCTGATAGCCCGGAGCAGCAACGACGGGGTGGTAGCCCCGGGGAATGACGACTAGATCGTCATTCTCGATCAGGAATATCTCGTCGAATGGGCTCTCATCATCCGGGGATGTATAGACCCTCTGCAGTCCGAAGCCGTAAGCCGGCTTAACCTTGAAGAAGTATACCTCCTCAAGCGGCACCTCAGCTGGCCCTCTGCTATCATGCTTGTGCGGGGGGTAACTCGACCAGTTCCCTGGGGGATTGAATGTCTCGCCGACCAGAAGCCTCTCAGCCTCAACGTTCTCCCCAACCGAGGTGTAGACCCTCCTCCTCCAGTTCCAGGCGCCCACAATATTCTCTGAGGCTTCTTCGGGCTTAACGAGGACCGGTGGGGAGGCTGAGCCGCTCGGGGCCATCGAGACACCGATCTCGACCGCTGACTCGGCCTTTACCGTATACTCAGAGCCGGGTGGGAGATAAACCATCGTGGGCTTACCTGAGAAGACGTCGCGTCTCCAGCCGATCGATTTGTAGACCGCCTTCCGAGTTGGGGTTCGGACCTGTATGCTGCATCTCCCCCCAAAGATCGTTAGGACGGCTTCGCGGCCCCCAGTCTTCCCCTCGTACTCCCCCTCCCTCTCGGGCAGGTAGATCCTCCCAAACTCGATGTACCGGAGCTCCGAGTTCTCCGGTGAGACTATGGATGTGTATCCCTCCCTGAGCTCTATGTTCTTGAAGATCCTCTTCGGCATGACTCATCCCTCTTCCATATCCTAACCCGGCTGAGGCAATAAAACTTACCCATCCACATCCAAGAGAGGACGATCTGAGCCCATCCTGTAGTTAATGGATATGAGCCTCAAAATCTCGTTTGGAGATGTTCCCTATCGGCCTTCCGGATTCCCGTGGGTATCAGTTTCACCGGGTACGACCTGATGTGCAGTTTCCTCTCGATGTAGCTGGCCAGGGTCTCGTCATATCGGCCGCCGTGACATGTCAAGACGACCCCAGGTTCACATTCCTCCACGAACCTTATGAGGCCTGGGAAATCAGCATGGTCGCTCAGGGGAAAACCCGTCCTCCCCATCAAAAGGGCCCATCCTGAGACGAGAGCCACCTCGAAGCCCGGGTCTGAGGCAGTGAAGTTCTTAGGCGCCACGTAGATGAATTCTCCCTCACGCATGATCTCCTCAGCTTCGGAGCTCCCCTCATCGAAGTACTCAAGATCGTACCCATAGGACTCATATATCCTGCTCATCAACGTGACCCTCCAGTGCGTGACGACCCGTATCCCCGAATCATTGAAGAGGCTGATTATCTCCTGGGCGTTCCCGAGGGGATCAGTCTGGAAGGTGGGGATCCTCCCTCTCCTCATGACCCTTCGAGCCCACCTTATCATCTCCTCGCCGACCTCCTCGATCCTTGGGAAGACGAAGCTCGGCGATCCGAAGGTCGCCTCCAGTATCAGGATGTCGCATTGGATGGGCTCGGCTGGCCTCATCGTCTTCGTCGCCTCAGTGTTGAAGTCCCCTGTGAAGAGGACTGTTCCCTCGGGTGTCCTAACTTCATACTCTAGGCTCCCCAAGACATGCCCGGAATTGTGGGGGATAACCTCGATGTCACCTATCGTGATCCTCTCTCCGACGGTTACTGGGGAGGAGTTCTCCGGATGGAGGCCGAAGCTTGAGACTATGTCCATGGTCTCCTTTGATGAGTACTTCCTCGCCTCCCTTATCCTGAAGGCCGCGGAATGGTCGAAGTGGCCGTGGCTGATGAAGAACGTTGAGCCGCTGGGGCTGCTTCTCTTATAGTCGAGGATCACCCCATCCTCTTTATGTTGGATCTGCACGCCGCTGTTCCACGTTACCCTCAAAGCCGCTCAGCCTACCCAGAAGTATTTTTAGCCATAAATTAGGATTTCGATAAAAAGAACGGCTTATTGTTCAGCATCCATGCGACATAAGACCGCAACCCTTGGTGATCAAGCTGAGTATGCAACGACGTATGGCTATGCGGATCACATTATCTCTGAAATTCGCTTTACTAGAAAATATTATATCCAGCATGGTCTAACCTCTCAAAGAGACGCTGAATGTTAAGGTGAACCCCCTTGAGGAAGACTGTTGGGGTCGATGATATAGCCGCCTACGTTCCGAAGCTCTACGTAGACGCGGAGGACCTAGCCGAGGAGAGGGGGATACCGCCCAGCAAGCTCATCAAGGGCCTAGGCATAGAGAAGCTCGCCATCCCAGATGCACATGAGGACGCCGCGACGATGGCGGCGATGGCGACCCTCGAGGTCATGGAAAAGAACGACCTGTCACCTAAGGACATAGACTTCATCCAAGTGGCGACGGAGACGGGTCCGGACGCCGCCAAGCCCATATCATGCTACGTTCAGGGGATGCTTGAGCAGATCTACGGCCGGGGGAGCTTCGATCATGTCGGAGCTCCGGAGACGAAGTTCGCATGTGTCGGAGCGACCTACGCCATGATCGACCGCCTAGCATACATAGCCTCAGGCTGGAACAGGGCTGAGTACTCAATAGTCGTCGCGACCGACATTGCAATGTACGAGCTCAACTCCTCGGGGGAGCCGACTCAGGGAGCAGCGGCCGTCGCCCTGCTCCTGAAGGAGAACCCCCGCCTGCTCGCTTATGAGCCTAGATTAACGGGGTTCGGCACGGTTGATGATAGGGACTTCTTCAGGCCCATAGAGAGGAAGACCGCCGTCGTGGACGGCCAGTACTCCGTAGGCTGCTATTTGAGGGACATGAGGATCGCCGCGGATGCCTACAAGAGGAACATGCTGGAGCTCGGGCTGCTCAAACACCCCAGGGAGAGCGTCGCTGATAAGATAGACCTCGCAGCTTTTCACTCTCCATTCCCGAAGATGGTCCAGTACGCCTTCGCATCGTTCCTTATTCACGACTGGAGGGGCCTGCCGAGGTGGAAGAGGATACTCGAGGAGATAGGGCCTGAGCCCAGCAGGGAGGGCCTAACCGATGTCGAGTTCTACATATCCGATGAGTACAAGAACTTCAGGAGGAAATTCACAAGGACCGAGGAGTTCCGGAGGGAATATGAGGACAAGATTGAGGACTCACTCATAGCCCTGAGGCAGATAGGCAACTCCTACACGGCTTCAGTCTGGCTTGGGGTGGAGAGCCACTTCGAGGCTCGGGCGGATGATCTGGCTGGGAAGAGGTTCGGGGTCGGCTCCTACGGAAGCGGGAGCAGCGCGATAGTCTGCAGCTTCATCGTCCAGCCGGACTACAAGGAAGTCGTTAAGAAGATGGATCTGATGGAGAAGCTGAACAGGCGGAGGCGCATCCCAATCAGCGTGTATGAGGATCTCCATGAGGGAAGACTCAACTTTTGTGAGAGCGTGATTCCCCCCAAGAATGAGTTCTCCCTCGTCTCGCTCGGTAAGAGAAGCCACGACATGGGATACCGGTACTACAAGTATGTGAAATAGCACCTGAGAGCAGATCCCTTCTTATTTTTTAGGCGCCAAACCGGCTGAATGCACATCGTGAAATGGATAGGGACGCTTATTAGGTATCAAGTGTCTCTCAGTTAATTACTTAAGGGAAAGGGCCTTAATGAATTAGATTACTCAGCCAGATATGGGGGAAGCGGTTGGGTTGAAGATAACTGATCTGAAGTGCACGATCATAGGTAAGAACCCCGTGATAAGGATAGTCACCGATGAGGACATAAGCGGATACGCTGAGATAGAGCCCAGCAAGCAGTACATAAAGCCCCACGTCATGTTCTATAAGCCATTCATAATAGGCGAGGACCCAACGAACGTAGAGCGGGTCATGATGAAGATCCGACGGCTGGGGAGCTTCAAGCCCTGGGGAAGCGCGGTAAGCGCGATCGAGATGGCCCTCTGGGACATAGCGGGGAAGGCCTCGGGACTGCCGGTCTACAAGCTTCTGGGCGGGAAGGTCCGCGATAAGGTGAGGGTCTATAACGGCGGCGTCAGGCCGCCCCTGAAGGGCTTCTCACCTGAGGATTACGCGGAGAACGTTCTACAGATGAAGAAGGCGCGGGAGGGATTCACGATAATAAAGCAGGCGATAGGGTTCCACGGGGGAATGCTTGCGAGCCTGCCCGGCTCGTTCTATGGGGAGGTGAGGAAGGGACGGTTCCATCCGAACCGCGGCCTCCTCACCGAACGCGGCCTGAACCACATTCTGGAATGCGTAAAGGCGATGAAGGATGTGCTGGGTGAGGATGTCGGCCTCGCCTTGGACTGCGGGCCAGGCTTCGTTGTCCCCTCAGCGATCAGGCTGGCCAGGGCCTTGGAGCCCCTCAACGTCATGTGGCTTGAAGACATGATCACGGGCGATTACATCCCATACGTCCTTCCAGATGTTTATCGGGAGGTAACCCGGGCGACGAGCACGCCGATTCATACGGGCGAGCAGATATACCTCAGGCAGAACTTCAAGGACCTGATAGAGATGCATGCCGTCGATATAATAGGTCCAGATCCATGCGATGTCGGTGGGATAGCCGAGCTCAAATGGATCGCTGAGTTCGCCGATCTGCATGATATACTGATAGCCCCCCACGGCATAGGCGACGGGCTCATAGGGCTCGCCGCCCTCGTTCAGGTATCAGCAACCCTGCCGAGCAACTACATAGCCTTCGAGTATCCGGTTGGAGATCCAAAATGGTGGTACGATATTGTTGATGGCCTCCCAGACCCGATCGTGAAGGACGGATTCATAGAGGTTTGGGATAAGCCGGGATTAGGCGTTGAACTGAATGAAAAGAGGGCTAGGAGATACCTGCCTGAAGGGGATGACTTCTTCGATTGAGAGGAGCATCCAGAATCATCATGGGAAAAAATGGGAATTATCGATGGAGGGCGACGAATCTCCTTATTGACCGGTCATAAGTCCTCTCGACCTCGGGCGGGAAGAAGCATGCTGGGAGCTCCCCATGCTCCCTATGATGACGTATGCATTCGCAGCATTTCCCCTTGATGTC
>LUCF01000007.1 GCA_001593845.1 Candidatus Bathyarchaeota archaeon B63
ATTTTTTTATTCATCATATTAGCCTGAGGCTAGGCAATAGAGCAGAAGTTACGCCCCATTAAAGGAGGATTTATCTCCAGAAAATCTTATGTGAGATCAGTCGCTCTTATGTGCATACGCTGTCTAGCCTTATCCGCGGATGGGGAGTGGCTAACCTGAGGATCGTGATCTTAGGTCCGCCGGGCGCAGGGAAGGGAACTTACGCTTCGAGATTAACTGTGAAGCTAGGCGTTCCACACATATCAACCGGGGATATGGTCCGTGAGGAGATAAAGAGGCAGACGGATCTCGGGAAGAGGATAAAGGAGTACAGTGACAAGGGGGCTCTCGTCCCAGACGAGATAATCATAGAGCTCCTAGCCGAGAGGCTTAGGAAGCCCGACTGCTCAGGAGGGTTCATACTCGACGGTTTTCCACGGACCATAAGTCAAGCAAGGGCCCTCGAGGGGATCGCGGAGATAGACCTCGTCATAAACCTGGATGTCCCGGACGAGATAATAGTCACGCGGCTCTCGAACCGCCTGATCTGTAGGAGGTGCGGTGCAATATATAACCTGCTGACGCTGAAGCCGAAGAGGGATGGGATATGTGATAAGTGCGGAGGAACCCTCTACCGGAGGGAGGATGACAGGCCAGAGGTGATAAGGGAGAGGCTCGATGTCTACAGGCGGCAGACCGCGCCTCTGATAGAGTACTACCGCGGGAAGGGACTGCTGAGAAGCGTCAGATGCGACGACATTATGACGCCCCCAGACGTCATCGTCGAAGAGATAATCAGGATAATCAATGAGGAGAGGAGGCCCTCTTCCTCTTAGACCATTGGGCAGCCGGAAGGGATATCACTACGCTTTAGAAGCGAGCATACAAAAAACTGGACATCGAGCGGCTGACTTCCCTGTTCAGAGGACATGCATCGCGACGTAAATCCCAGCTATGGAGACTAATATGAGGAGAATCGCATGCTTGAACCCGGCTGAGATCCTCCCCGAGACTATCTTCCCCGTCACTATCCCGAGGGTGAATGCGTGGAGAACCAGCGGGGTTATCAGCATCTTCGTCAGTTCATTCACGGCTACTAGGGCTCCGCCGATCATGCTCATGTTCGTGAAGAGCTGAAGAAGCATCATCGTCGTCATCGTCAGTATCGCCGCCCCCATGTAGGGGACGATGAATAGGGGGTCAAGATGGGCTTTCCTCTCGCTCTCCAGCTCCCTCGTCTGCTCAGCGAATTCGGCGAGGGTCTCCAGGCTCTCCTCTGTTCCCCCACCCACCTCTATCGTGTCGATCAGGAGATAAAGGTTGATGAGGCAAGTCCAGTTCTTAACTCGGCTCTTAAAGTCCTCGAATATCCTCCTAAGCGGGATACCCCAGCTCAGCTCAGCGCTCATCAGCCGCAGGTACTTAGAGAACCTCCCATAGTCCCTGCTTGCGAGGGACTGGATGCTCCTCTCAGGGCTTAATCCTGTCTTCCTGGTCTCCACGAGGTCCCTGAGGAAGCTCGTCACGCCCTCAACGATCCCCGTCTCCGTCCCAGAGAAGTACCGGTCAGAGAGATGCGCCGGAAGCGATAAGGATACGAGGCTCAATGCCAGCCCCAGAGCAGGCTCAGACCCCTCATTTAGACGCATAACCTCCCTCATCATCACCGGCAGCCGCTGGAGGGGCGGGATTTGGGGGAGGCCGCTCACGAAGTATGGAAGGACCGTCTGAGAAAGCATGAAGATCCCCACGGGGACCGATACGATGAGGCCGAGGTAGGCTTTCCACTGCGAGATCGGATAGCTGATCTGCATAAAATCGGCGAGGTAGAGGAAGGCTATCGAGACCCCGGGAAGCAGGATAAATGAGAAGAGGAAGAACGCCTCAGGCGGCATGGCCTGGAACTGGGGGAAGCTGAGGGAGATTATGAACATCATGTATATCCCCAGGGTTCCGAGTATAGCTATGATCGTGTACCCCTCCATGAGTAGGGACATGTGATCCCCCATCGCCTTTATCCTCAAGGCCATCTTCCTAAACATCGATTCCGTCTGGCTGTAGAGGTAATGGAGGACATCACCGCCTGTCCTGATAGTCGAAGCGTAGCCCAGCAGGAGCTCAGTGTACTCCTTTAATCCCAGGTCCTTCGCGGCCTTCGCCATGGCCGAGACTGGATCCATCCCGGTGGAGAGGATTATCCTCTCTATCCTCCTTATCTCGTCCCTGATCCTCGGGAGAAGATCCGTATTCCTCAGCCTGAGCAGGCTCGCGTATGGGGAGAGCCCCCCGCTCGTCATGACGCTTAGGTACATCGATGCGTAGGGGATCTCATTCTTAAGCCCGGAGATCTTGTTCGAGACCATTATCTTCGGCATCAAGACCCCCATCATCAGGGTCAATAACGGAGGAATCACGCAGATGAGCATGACCAGCGGAGGGGAGAGGCTGAACGGGAGGATCCTGAGGAACCACGAGAGGAAGAAGACAAGCGAGAATGCTGAGGCTAGATGGGTGAAGAACCCTATGATGCTCATGTAGACCTCCGGGTGTAGGCGGATGTTCGCGGCCTCCATGTTATGCTCGACGCTTCTGAATATCTTCAGAAGCCCCCTGCCGAGAACACCGAAGTAAGCGTAACAGAAATCCTCCAGCATCGATTGGGCCCCCTGCTCATCGAGATATGAGATGCTCCTTGATCGCCTCGCTTTTTCCCCTTCGCCTGCGGCTCTTACAGGGTCTCCTCCTCGCCTGGCCACAGTACTTCATGATCGCCTCGGTCACTTCCTCCTGGCCTCTTATCCCGGATCTCTTGAGCTCCCTCAGGAACCTCCTTCTCAGATTAATCTCGGCTAACATGTCTCTCATGGTCCTCCCCTTCTTCGCCGCTATCTCCCCCAGCAAGCGGCTCTCCTCAAGGCTCGTATGGAACCTGTCCTCCGTCGGGGACCACTCCGAGACAAGCCTGTACTCCCCATATTCGATGATCTCCCACACGTTTCTGGCCCTCCTCCCGAAGCTCAGCCCCATCTTCCTCCTCGGCAGCTCCACCCTCGAGATGTAGATGCCAACATTCATCAATGGAATGTAAGGTTCAGCCACGCTCATCGGCTCAGAGGTCAGCCGCTTAACAGCGTGGTCCAGGCTGTCAGCATGCATCGTACATATGCCTCCATGCCCAGTGGCGAGCGCCTGGAAGAGCGCGTAGGCTTCCTCCCCCCTAACCTCCCCGACTATGATGTAGTCAGGCCTGTAGCGGAGGCTGAGCTTGACGAGGTCGAAGAGGCTTATCGATGTCTCATCGTCCGCTCCGAACCTGAACCCCTGCCTACTCGTCAACTGAACCCAGTTCTCATGAAGGGTATTCAGCTCCGCGATCTCCTCAACAGTGACGATCTTATCATTCGACCTTATCAGGCTGATGAGCGCATTCAGCATGCTCGTCTTACCCGCGCCCGTTCCGCCGATGATCATCATGCTCATCTTATTCTCGAGGAGAACCCAGAAGTAGGCGGCGAGGGTCTCATCTATCGTCCCCATCTTCACGAGGTCTATGATGGAGAACGGATCCTGCCGGAACTTCCGTATGCAGAAGCTGCTGCCGAAGGTCGAGACCTCCCTCCTGAAGGTAGCTGCGAGCCTATGCCTTCCGGGCAGCATGGCGTCGAGCATCGGATGTGCGCTTGAGATGTGCTTCCCCCCCATATGGGCCAGCTTGATGATGAAGTTGTCATAATCAGTCTCATCCTCGAAGATTATATTCGTCGGGAGGCTCTCGTACTTCCTATGCCAGACATAAACAGGCCTCTTGAGGCCGTTGCATGAGATGTCCTCTATGTTGGGGTCGTTCATCAGGACGTCCAGGTCGCCATAGCCAGCTAAGTCCCGGATCACGTAGTAGTATATCTTCTCCCAGGACTCCTCAGTGAACTTCCCAAGGCTCCGCCTGTACTTCTTCGCCAGCCTCTTAGCCTCAGAGAGGATGTACTCGTCAAGGTCCACATCAAGGGTCTCCGGCGGGGAGAGCTCCCTAGTTATGAGCGACTTAAGCCTCTCATATGTCTTCGTCTCCTCCGGGCTGAGCTTCTCCTCCTCAGCCAAGTAATGCATCTTTCCCCCAATCGAGACTATGTTCACCCTCGCGAGGGAGTTATGCACCCAGTAGCTCTCTATAACCCTGTAACGAGCTGAGCCCCTCCCCCTTCTAGATGCTCGCTTCTTCCCTTCCTTCTTATCCGCATGTTCAAGGGGCCCCCGAGGCTTCTGAGCCTCATCTGCACTGGGGCCGTCACTGCTCTCTCTTTGTTTCGCCACTCTGGGTTGTCTCCTCGATATAACCGGAACCATCTCAGCCTCATCTGGATGATTTCCGGTCATACGGGATTGGGTTGGGGAATTGATAAATGACTTATGAATTTCTTCTACATAGTTCAAACATGCGTTAGACCTTCTTGTGAGGGATCATCTCCCAATCCACACCTGGAATCCGGAATGGAAAGAGTATTTATAACCCGAGACGCCTTTTAATCATACATGAAGCATTTCCAGTCTCGGTGATGCTAGATGTCATACTGCGAGAATTGTAGGTTCCCGCTTCCCGAGGGGGCTGAGTATTGTCCAAACTGCGGAACCCGCGTGAAGAAGCCCCCTACGCCCCCGCAGTTCCTCGGCATATCGCTTGGGAAGATCATCCAAGCAGGCGTGCTGGGCGCTCTCATCTCAGTCATGATCTCCTCCCTACAGCCCCCTGATATTCGGCTGTATTTCATACCATCCTTCGTCTCATCCGTGCTCGTGGTCTTCCTCTTCAAAGCGAGGAGGCTGGAGGAGGCAGTGGCCCTCGCCTTTTCAGTTTACCTCTTCGCAGACGCAATCGTTAATGGCATCATACTTGGCTCCCTCTACTTCCAAGACATCCCGCTCTCAGAGGTCTACAGGGGTTACGAGCTGACCTTCCTGGACGTCGTGACCTACATATTCAATCCAGTCTCAGCACTGATCGCGGCTTACTTGGGGAACAGGCTGATCGCGGGCGGCAGGCCGGAGCAGGAGCAGCCTGAGAGGATCGATTATGGATTCAAGGAGGAGAAGGGGCCGGGCGGGGTGATCTATGAGACCAGGACTGATCCTCGTCCTCATAAGGTTTAAATACCATCCATATTAGGTCATGTATGCCCTTTGACTGGTAGGACGAGCGAGCAAAATGAATGTTCCTAAACAGATATCGACGTACTGCCCGAGATGCAGAACGCATACAGAGCATACGGTCTCGCTTTATAAGGAGGGGAAGAGGAGAGCTCTGGCGAGGGGGGAGAGGCACCATAAACGCGAGAGGAGGGGGTACGGCGGCCAGAAGTACCCGATGCTGAGGAGAAAGGCGAAGACGACGAAGAAGCAGACCTTGAAGCTTAGATGCACAGAATGCGGCTACATCCTCCACAGGAAGGGGATAAGGCTTCGGAGGATAACCATCGAGTAGGAGGGCTCAAGGGAATGTGGGAGAAGGTCATCCCTGAACCCAGAAGCGTCTTCCTCCAAGTGAAGTGTCCAGACTGCGGGAACGAGCAGACTATATTCAGTCACGCCGCCTCCATCGTTCACTGCAACATCTGCGGCGCAACCCTCGCTGAGCCGACGGGCGGAAAGGCGAGGGTGAAGGGAGAGATAGTTAGGGTTCTCGAATAAGGGGGGCTGACATGTCATTTACCAAGAGGGAAGATTGGCCTGAGCTAGGTGAGCTCGTAGTAGCCTCAGTGAACAGGATAATGGATTACGGGGTCTATGTCACCCTAGATGAGTATGGGAGGGAGGGTTTCCTCCACATATCAGAGATCTCATCGAGCTGGGTGAAGAACATACGCGACTTCGTGAGGGAAGGAGAGAAGGTCGTCCTGAAGGTTCTGAGGGTAGACCCCGAGAAGGGCCACATAGACCTCTCCCTCAGAAGGGTGACGAAGAGGGAGAAGAGGGAGAAGATGCTCCTCTGGAAGCAGAGCAAGAAGGCCGAGAGCCTCATGAGAAGCGTCTCCCAGAGATTGAGGGTCCCCATCGAGGAGCTTTATGAGAAGGCTTGGGTTCCACTCGAGAAGGCTTTCGGGACAGCGTATGATGGGCTTGAGAAGGCAGCGAGGGAAGGGGCTGAGCCGCTTCTGAAGAGCGGCATCCCCAAGGAACTGGCTGAGGCCCTGACCAGCGTGGCGAAGGATAGGATAAGGATAACGAGTGTGAAGGTGAAGGGAACCCTCAAGATAGCCTGCACGAAGCCAGACGGCGTTCTGAGGATCAAAAAGGCCCTTATGGAGGCTAAGAGGGTAAAGGTTCCAAGCGGATCAAACATTAAGATCTACGCCGTCTCCCCCCCGAAATACAGAGTTGAGGTGACCGCCCTGGACTTTAAGACGGCGAACTCCATACTGCAGAGAGTCTCAGAGGCGGCCGTCCGGGGCATCAAGGAGGCTGGGGGAGAAGGGGAGTTCAAGAGGGGATAAAGCTAGATGGTCTGGCTGATGAGGAGATGCTCCCAATGCGGGGAGTACACGCTCATTAAGGATAAGTGTCCCAGATGCGGAGGATCGACCTACACACCTCATCCAGCCAGATTCTCCCCTGATGATAAGTACGCGAGATACAAGGGCATGATGAGGCAAGGCGCAAAATGAGAGAGACCAAGATTATGGAGATCGAGGAGATCACCCCTGAGAGGGCCGTGCTGATTGAGGGGCTACCGGGCCTCGGGCTCGTTGGAAAGATAGCCTCGGAGTACCTTGTGAAGAAGCTGAATGCCAGGAGAGTCGCGGAGCTCTACTCGCCTCACTTTGCGCATTACGTCCTTGTGGATGGGGACGGCTGCCTCAGGATTCTCAGGCTTGAGTTCTATTACTGGAGGGGAGAAGAGGCCGGTAATGATCTTCTCCTCTTGACCGGGGACTGCCAGGCTCAGACAATCGAGGGTCAATACGAGGTAGCCAGCTTAATCTTCGACTACGCGGAGAAGAAGAACGTCAACCTGATAATAACTCTGGGCGGCTATCAAAGAGATGTCAAGGGTAAACCAAGGGTCTTCGCATCGGCGACCGGCCGAGACATCCTAGAGGCGGCGGAGAGGCTTGGGGCGAAGAGCAGCCCGTCCGGAAGCCCAATAATAGGGGCGGCTGGGATACTCGCCGGCCTCGCCAAGTTCAGGGGAATAGATGCCCTCTGCCTCCTGGCTGAGACGCAGGGGCATAGGCCGGATCCGAAGGCGGCTAAGAGCCTCCTCAGCCTCCTCGCGGAGATGCTGAATCTCGATATGGACCTCTCGGATCTCGAGAGGGAGATCTCCATGTACGAGCGGATAGAGGAGAAGATAAGGAGACTGCAGGGGCAGAGGAGGGCCCTTGAGAGAAAGGGTAGGAGGGAAGGGGAGGAAAAGATCTTCTACATAAGCTAGGATCGGAAGCTTAAAGAAGATCTGCGGCTGAGATTTTTCCTTCTAAGTTACACGACGAAGCCCGTTCGGGGTTTCTGATACTTCTTCAATGCCCTCTTAATCTCTTCTAGGTCGCTTATGGCGTGGCTCACGGCGCTCACGTGAGAGTTTATCATCTCCGCCATCTCTGACTCCGTAAGCGCCTCCATGAGGTCAGCTTCTATCTGCTCGATTATCAGCTCGGTCAGATCGTTCCCCCTATTTATCGACTTAAGACGCTGCAGGATCCTCGATCTCTTCTCCTCGACCGCCGGGTTTGGGAGCTTCCCCCTATTTATCCTGTCCGCTATGTCATGAACGATGTCCTCAGCTGATAGTGGAAGCGAGATCCTCGCGGCTACCTCCCCCCTTGGGGTTAAGAAGACGAGTAGGGGGACGATGTTGACCCCGTAGAGCTGGGCCAATTCCTCGTTTCTCGGATCATCGACGTTGATCAGATGTATATTGATGTCTCTTCTCTTCTGGACTATCTTCCTGCTTATGCTTGAGAGTTCATCCTCATCCTCGTGGATATCCGAATAGAAGTAGATTATCTCGACCTTCTTGCCATTCAAGTCTAGACTTTCACCACTCATGGAACCCTATAAAAAAGGGGTGTACGCTCTTGGGGCACCTTGCCCTTACGCTTTTACGGTGATCTCCCTCACGACGCCCGCGGCTATCGTTGTTCCCATGTCCCGTATCGCGAATCTTCCTATCTCCGGAAACTCCGTGTAGGTCTCGATGGCTATTGGACGTAGAGGCTGGAACCTAACCAGCGCGCTGTCTCCTGTCTTCAGGAAAGCAGGGTTCTCCTCGATCGTCTGTCCGGTACGCGGATCTATCTTCTTTATCAGCTCAGCGAATCTACATGCGACCTGAGCCGTATGCGCGTGGAGAACCGGCGTGTAGCCAGCGGCGATCGCTGTTGGATGATGGATCACGATTATCTGACCGATGAATTCCTTGGCGACGGTGGGTGGATTATCCGGATGCCCAACGACGTCTCCCCTCCTAATGTCCCTCTTTGAGACTCCCCTGACGTTGAAGCCTATGTTGTCACCCGGCTCGGCTCTCTGGATCCTGACGTGGTGGGTCTCGATGGACTTCACCTCGCCGGTTACGCCCCTCGGCATAAAGATTATCTTGTCGCCCTCCTTGAGAACCCCGGTCTCGACCCTTCCGACCGGAACTGTTCCGACGCCGGTGATAGTGTAGACGTCCTGTATGGGTATCCTCAGCGGCTTGTCAATGGGCTTCGGAGGCATCTTAAATGTATCGAGAGCCTCATAGAGGGTCGGCCCCTTGTACCAGGGCATCTTCTCGCTCCTCTTCACTAGGTTGTCACCCGTCCACCCGGATGTGGGGACGAAGCAGATGTTCTCTGGGTTGTAGCCGACCAGCCTAAGCATCCTTGATATCTCTTTCTTGATCTCCTCATATCGCTCCTGGCTCCAGTTGACTGAGGGGTCATCCATCTTGTTTATGGCGACTACCAGCTGTCTGACGCCTAGCGTGAACGCTAGGAACGCATGTTCCCTCGTCTGGCCTCCCGGGCCTATGCCCGCCTCGAACTCTCCCCTCTTCGCTGATACGAAGAGCACCGCGGCGTCCGCTTGGCTGGCTCCCGTGATCATGTTCTTCACGAAGTCCCTGTGTCCAGGCGCATCTATCACGGTGAAGAAGTAATGCGGAGTCTCGAACTTCAGGAACCGCAGGTCTATTGTTAGCCCCCGCTCCCTCTCCTCCTTTAGGGAGTCGAGAACCCAAGCGAACTTGAATGTCTCCTTTCCCAGCCTCTCAGCCTCCTCCTCGTACTGCCTTATGGTCCTCTCGTCTATCGCGCCCGCCTGGTATAGCAGGTGACCCATTGTTGTAGACTTTCCATGGTCTACATGTCCGATGATCACCAAGTTCAGATGCGGCTTCTCCTCCTTGCTCATTCTTTAACCTCCAAGCTAGATTCATTCCTTTTTGTTGAAACCGGTTAATCATCAGCTCAATCCGTTATTTTAAGTTATCGCTGAGCATATCGAAGCATGCATGCAAAAGGGAGGAGAGATTCATCCTAACGTGGCGTTGCAAGGCGCGACGTAGTCAATCTTCTTTCTCATCGGAGGCCTTTCTCTTCTTGAGTATCTGCGTCACAACGGTTCCCGATGGTATGAGAATCTCCTCCTTTCCGGTGTCCAAGACGAGATGCATCAGCCTGATCTCCTTCACGGTCCCCGTCTGCCCAGCGACGGTCACAGTCTCCCCGTATGAGAATGGCCGTGTGATAAGGAGGAAGATGCCGGCGATCACATGTGTCATGATTGTCTGGGAGGCGAAGCCGACGACCAGCCCGCCGAAGGAGCCCATAGTCAATGCAGCCGCCGGGCTTACCCCGAATATCGACCCGACCAGCCCCAGCAGAATGGCGATCCCAGAGATCTTCGTCATGCTCCTAACGGCCGCCGCAGTCGGCCGATCAGCAACCCTCAAAGTGTACGTGTAGACTACGACTCCAACGGCGTTGAGCACGTAGTAACCGAAGATGAAGACTAAGCCCGCCCGGATGTATATGAGGAATGGCCGTATGAGAGCCAGTCCCTCGCTGTATGGCTGCAGGAACCCCGGAATGTCGGTGAAGGGAGCCTCCCCGAAGACGAAGTTTATCGCGGAGAGGATTATGATGAGAAGGATTATGTAGAAGCCCATCTTGAAGCCGCCGCGGCGAATCTTCCCCGGCCCTTTAGTAGACTCATCGACGCCCCGAGACATCCCTACGACACCTTGATTAGTAAGGAGAGACCAATGTAAATAACATTTGCGAAGAACAGCCACACCGCGGAATCAGCATAATCGAGTTCTCTCATTAAGTCCTAGGGCAAGGGGCTTCAACTTCATAATCGAAACCGGGGCTCTTCTCCTTCCGGCTATGATTTTCGGAGCGAGCCGATGCGCCGTGACTATTACAAATCGTTCTAAAAAAGTGAATAGAGCCTTATGCATGCTCTTGAGAGTAACGCTATAAGGTTCGGCCTATGGATAGTCTGGGCGATATACTATAGTATAAACGGCTTGATAGGCAGACGAAGAGCCTATCGCCTTAGAATAAGCCCATAAGGATATATGGCTTCCTCATCACGGATTCCTTTAAATTCTTAAATACCCTTCTCACCGGAATCTTAGTGATAATGATGCTGAGGGACATGTTCTTCAACAGGCTGATAGCGGAGCTGGCGGCATTAGGGACTCTGAAGAGAATGTGTAAGGACGGGGCTGAGCTTCTCATGGTTCTTCTCATTTTCTCGTTCGGCTTCGCCTTTAACCTCTGGATCTTCTCCAGGAATTGGCTGATCACCGGGATTGACGGGCCGTACTATCTCATCCAGGTCAGGGAGCTGCTGAGGAGAGGAAGCCTCGTCTATGGGGCCCCGCCGCTGGCCTTCCTCCTCCTATCCTTCTTCTGCCTCATCACTGGGGACTTGATGCTGGGCGTCAAGGTCGGCGTCTCTCTGCTCTGCGCCCTGTCGACTGTCCCCGCCTTTTACCTCATGAGGAGGGCTGGGAAGAGTAGTCTTCCAGGCTTCATCGCGATGACGCTCATCATCTTCTCGGCGCCCTACATCAGGATGATGACGGACTTCATGAAGAATGCGATCGGCATCCTCTTCCTACTCTCCTTCCTGTACTACCTGCATGTCCTGGCCACGTCAGGCTTCAGCCGGAGGAGCCTCATCCTGGCGAATTTCTTCCTGATCCTGACGGGGCTGACTCACATACTAGACTTCGGGGTCGCCATCCTCTTCCTAATGCTCTACTCACTATGGGCCGTGATCCTCAACGTAAATAGGCATCCATTTCTGAAGAGCACATGCATAATCGCACTTGTCCTATTCCTCTTCATCCTGATGGCCTCTACCTTCTTCGGCGACCTATTCGCTGACTTCGGCAAGGCCCTATCTTTTCTGCGGGAACTGGCCGGGATGGGTGGAGCTGGGCGTCCGCCTCCCCGCCCGAGTTTGAAGCCGAAGCCCCAAGCCCCCTCACCGCCCCTCTGGATCCGTGCAGTGGGAGGATGGGAGTATGTCCTCCTGCTCCTCTTCTCCGGGGCAATTCTAACCGTATACTCATGGCTTAGGGGGGATGGGGAATCCACCCTTCTCTTATCCGCGGTGACCAGTATGAGCTCGATGATCTCCTTCCCACTCATCCCTCCCAACTGGCTTTGGCGGCTGATGTTGATGATAGTCGTGCCGACAGCGATAATCTTCAGCCAAGGCCTATCAGAGGTCAACAGATTGATGAAGAGGACAGGCGGCAACCCGCTGAGCGAAGCCTCAACAGCATTGATCATCATCTCCCTAGCCTTCTTCATAATGCAGGCGGGCTACGCCGCTGAGAAGGCTCGCCCAACGATAAGCTATGAGGGGTACCTCGACCTGGTCGAGATGAAGGATAAGATACCCCCGGACTCGTTAGTCGTCGCCGATTTCCATGTCGCTTACTGGGTTGAGTATGTGGATGAAGTGGCCGTCGAGAGGGCTACCCCGGAGATCTGGAGAACACACCAACATGTGCTAGGCGTATTCTTCAAGAATAGGCCCCCGCCATTCCCTTTCAGGGTCATATACAGGGGCAGGGTCTTCGTTCTCGTTGAGCTTCAGCCCCGGATCCCAAGACATTGAGGGAGCCCTACAGTGCCGTCTGAATCCCCAAGAGAATCCCTTAAATGGTTCACATAGGTGAGGCTGCACGCCGCCGGATTCTCATTCCCTAGCTCTTCATTCTATGTATCCAAGAGCCCTCAGCCTTCTCTCCGTCTCTTCTGACTCAAGATCTGGGAGGACCCTCCTTATCAGGAAGATTATGTACTCCGTTGCGCTTCGGTAGCCTGAGCCCTTCAGGGACTCCACCAGCCTCTCGTATAGCGGTTTAGGTATGGGGATGTTTACGTACTCGACCATTCAGAATCCCCTTCCTTTCTTTACCTCATCATTCTTCATATTATGCTTTATCGTCCCCCTCATAATCATTTATGTATAAATGATATATCAATGTTTTTTAAGTTTCATAAAACTTAAATATCATTTTCTCGTCATTAATTGACGCTGAGACGCACTTCGCCAATGAGGCTGGAAAAAGATGGATGAAAACCTCGCGGAGCTCGAGAGGAGAAGCATCTCGATAATCAGGGAAGCCAAAGCCCAGTTCAGCAACCTAGCCGTCCTCTGGAGCACCGGGAAGGACTCCACGGCCACGCTCTGGCTATGCAAGAAGGCCTTCTTCGGGAAAATTCCCTTCCCAGTGATCCACATCGACACGGGCTACCAGTTCCCCGAGATCTACGAGTTCAGGGACAGAATCGCGGAGGAGTGGGGACTAGATCTGATCATAGCCAAGAACAGGGATGCCTTAGAGGCCGGCATATCACCTGAAGGTGGCAGGCTTGAGTGCTGCACTCGACTGAAGACCGAAGCGTTGAAGAGGATCATAGATGAGTATGGGTTCGACGCGCTCATCCTCGCCATTCGCAGGGATGAGCATGGCATACGGGCGAAGGAGAGGATATTCTCGCCTCGTGACAGGGAGTTCCGGTGGAGGTACACCGATCAGCCTGCTGAGATGTGGGACCTCTATGTGAAGCCCTCCAAGGACTTCTCTCACATGAGGGTTCATCCGATCCTTCACTGGACGGAGCTCGATGTCTGGGAGTACGTCAGACAGGAGAATCTCCCAGTGAATCAGCTGTACTTCTCAAGCGGGGGGAAGCGGTACCGAAGCCTAGGATGCATGCCATGCACCGTTCCAGTTCCATCTGAGGCAAAGACGATTAATGAGATCATCGAGGAGCTCAAGGAGACGAAGATCCCGGAGCGGGCTGGCAGGGCCCAGGATAAGGAGCGGGCCTACATGATGCAGAAGCTCCGAAGTCTAGGTTACATGTGAGATGTGGATCAAGTTGATAATCCTAGCCCTTGACGGCCTTGAACTCGGAATGGTCAGAAAGTTCAGATGCAGAAACCTTATGCAGCTCGAACACGGCCAGACGGATATCTCCGAGTTTAAGCTCCCGAGAACCGTTGTCCTCTGGGCTTCCTTCCTTTCAGGCAGAAACTTGGAGGAGGAGATCCCCGTCGAGACTCAGTGGGGGTTCAGGCTGAGGCCGGAGGAAACCTTCTTCCGGTTCTTTGGGAGCTACGTGGCTCTGGATGTCCCAGCCTTCTCCCTTAAGGATGCGAATCACGCTGAGGAGAGGAGGCTTCTGAAGGCATACTTCGATGATGAGGCTGAGGTGGAGGACTACGACGCGGTTGTCTGGAGGAACCACGAGGAGAACAAGAAGGACTTCTTCGAGGCCCTCGGCAGGTTCGACCTTGTCATGGGCTACTTCGACCTCGCAGACGCCATAGGCCACCTTAGCTTCGGAATCCCGAGGAAGATGGAGACAGTCTACGATGAGCTTGAGAGGCTGGCTGGGGAGGTGAGTTCCTCAACCGATGATCATCTCCTCGTGATCTCTGATCATGGGATGAAGGCCGTCGGGAGGTACGGGGACCACACAAGAAATGGCTTTTACTCCGCCAATTGGAGGGTTGGGCTGAGCCTCCCGCGGATCACAGATTTTCACGATCTAATCGGTGGGGTTGCCGTAGGGGATGAGTCTTCCCAGAATAAACCTCGTAGTGGTCGGGCATAAGGACCACGGCAAGTCTACGTTGATAGGCAGGCTTCTTTACGATTCCGACGCCATCCCAGAGATGAGGCTCCAGGAGATAAGGGAGGAGCTTAGGGAGGCCGGGAAGGAGTTCAAGTTCGCCTACATCCTCGACAGCCTAGAGGAGGAGAGAACCGGGGGGCTGACGATAGACATAATGCAGACCCCATTCAGGTCTGAGAAGT
>LUCF01000008.1:0-13879 GCA_001593845.1 Candidatus Bathyarchaeota archaeon B63
GAGCGTGGATATGTCAACGACGACTGTGTCGATGAGCATCTTCTCTATACCGGCGGCTTTAACCCTAGGGAGCAGGGCCTCCAGCACCTTTATCCTCTCGGTTGATGAGACTATGGCCTTGACGCTGTATGTCAGGAGAACTGCGCTCTTCAATCCGACCTCCTCTATCTTCCGGTATATCGGCTCCCTGGTCTCCGGGTTTATCGAGTTGAAGACCACCCTCTCCTTGATCCCGATCTCATCAACGACCTCGAGGGCCCTGACGGCGGCCTCATCTGAGGCGCTGTCGATGAGGATCGGCATCTCAGTCGCGTCAGCCGCGAATCGCAAGTATCTCTCCGCGTTCTCAGGGTTTGTGCAGATAACATCGAGCATCGCGGGAAGCCCGGTTCGGTCTGAGATCTCCTCGGCCTTGCTTATGAGCCGCTCAGCCTCCTCCCGGTTGAACTCTCCCTTCGCCTCATCCTCAATTGTCTTGTCTCCCTTGTAGAAGATGCTTCCGATCATCACTGTCGGGTTCTCCCCCATCTCCCCGCCGACCTTTACGCCCCCAATCTCAAAGACAACCTGCTTCCTTCCAAACCTGAAGACTTCCATGGCTCTCCACCCTTCAGTCCGAAATGTCGCCATCCGAGGTATGCATAAGTTCGCCGATCCCCGATAAATCACTTACGAAGAGTGGGCGGCCTCCGCATCCTAAGGCTTTTAAAAGCCCCTCACATTTCATCTAATGGGCCTGCTTATTGCGTAGAGAAGCATAGGGCAGATCCATCATGAAGCCGAAGAGGCAGTTAGGGTAATAGGGGAAAAGGCGGATGACGAGGAAGGGATTCTTCATCTGCATAGAGGGGCTTGACAAGAGCGGGAAGACGACCCAGTCAATCAGGCTCGTTAAGGGCCTCCGTAGGATGGGGTACGATGCAATCTACACATGTGAGCCGAGCGACGGGGAGATCGGGAGGCTCATAAAGAGATGCATCCTCCAACGGGAGAGCCGGGTCAACGTGATCGTTGAGGCCCTCCTCTTCGCCGCTGACAGGGCTGAGCATACGGAGAGGGTCATCAAGCCGAGCTTAGAGGAGGGAAAAGTCGTCGTCTCGGATAGGTACCTGTACTCTTCGCTCGCCTATCAGGGAGCAGCCGGGGCAAGCATGAGCTGGATCAGGGAGATCAATAAGGCGGCGGTCAAGCCCGACATTGCAATATACATAGACGTCCCCGTAGAAGTGATCCTCAGCCGCTGCGGGGGCAGAAAGTCCGTGATGGAGAGGAGGGAGACGCAGGAGAGGGTAAGGGAGATCTACCTCAGCCTGGTCCGTGACGGAGAGCTCATCCTCGTCAATGGGGACAGGCCGGTCGAGGAAGCGGCGAGTGAGATAATGAGGATAGTCCTCGAGAAGCTCAGGGGATTCAGAGGGCGGTCAGCGACCTGAGGCTGAGCTGGCCCTCCCCCTCCCGCATGAGATTCAGGCTGATCTTCTCCCCAAGCAGCCTGAGGAGATCCTCGATCGGCAGCCTCCTCGTCCCCCTCTCATGGTGAACCCTGATCTCCATGGCTCCAGGCCTGAATGTGAACCTCAGCATGTAATAATCGAACCGGAGGGGCCTTCTCCTCCCCCCTCTTGACACGTAGTACCTCGCGATCAGGATGAAGTCAAGCGTATCAAGCTTCCTCTCCCTCAGGAGGTTGACCCATCTGCCCATCTCCTCATCATCGATGAAATTGAACGCAAGCCCGCTGGCCACCCCGATCTCTAGGATCAGGCTTACGCCCTGAGAGGTGAGGGCGGGAGCCTCGACTGGCTCCACGCCCATGTTGATCCGGTGGAAGAGGCGGATCAAGGCCCGTTGAAGGGCCTCGCATTCGGCTTCGCATGAGAAGACGGCGACGCCGTGATGAACTTTCGGGAAGTCCTCGTATATCCCTTCCATACTTCCGGATCGACGCCCCTCAGCCCCTACCTTTTCCTGAGCGCCCTGATGCCCTTCAGGTTCTCGAGGAGGCCGGATAGGAGGAGGCTCAGCTGACGGAGCTCCTCGGGGTCATTGGCGCCCCTCATCCTCTCGTTGATCTCCATCATCTTCACCATTATAGTCTCCTCAACCATGCTCAGCGCGGCGAGGTGCTGAGCCTCATCCGCCTCCCCCTCCTCCTTTACGACTATCACCCTCTTCTCGCACTGTCCACACCAGAGGTCGCCGTTCTTAAGTCTGAAGAGGGGGGAGGAGCATGCTGGGCATGAGAGGCTCGTGAGCGTCGCGCCTGACCGAAGCAGGTCGGTCATTGATCTCAGCTCATTACTCTCCTCGGACAAACCGCAGCCCCATGATTCTACATGTCTCCTCGACTAATAAGGTTTAAACCGTGAATGCCGGATGTCCGGCGCCTCTGAGGCTCAGAGGGGCCGCTCTGAACGGGTCTTCCCACGAATCCGCCGCCTCATCTTGTACTCCTCAACGGCCTCCCTCGCCGCCCTGGCGTTCTCAGCCCTTAGGAGTATGCGGGTCTCAGCCGGGTCCAGACGGATCAGAACTCCACAGTAGAAGCACCTCGCCGTCTTCTGGCCTTCGGCGGCGTATCTGGGAACGCCGCACCTCGGACAGGCGAAGACTATGTATCTGCCCAAACCGCGGGAACCTCCTCGGCCCCTCTGATTCCCAGCTGGTCTCCCCAGTATTTATGGGGCCTCTGCCAGGATCTTCTCGACAGCCCTCGTGTATACGCGTATGCTCATCAAGAACTCTTGGATATCGATGTACTCCATGCTGGTGTGGCTCAGCCTGGAGTCCCCGGGGCCATAAGTCGCGACTGGGACGCCTACTTCCCTTCCGAATATGTTCATATCCCCGGTGCCGGTCTTCCGCAGAAGCCTAGCAGGTTTCCCGGTCACCTCGAGGATCGCCTCTCTCAGAGCCTTCATCACTTTGGTGTCCCTCCCAGCGACGAAGGGCTCAACCCTATCCAAGATGCGGGTTGAGACTGAGACGGGTTCCCTCCCATCCAGGAACTCCTGTATGGGCTTCCCGATTATCCTTATGGCCTCTTCTGAGCTTATCTTGGGAGGCAGCCTCAAATCGACCTCTAGTAGGCATCTGTCTGGCACGCCTCCCGTCGTCCTCCGGCTTCTGATCCCGGTTAGGGAAGCTGAGAGCGAGTAGAAGACCCCATGGGGAGACCTGTACTCCTCGCATCTACCCTTTATCAGCCTCCAAAGCTCATAGGCCTCCTCAACTGCGTTCCTGTAGAGGTGCTGGGCGCCGACATGCCCAGTTGAGGTTCGGACGGTCAGCTCCAGCTTGACTGAGCCCTTATAGGCGAAGGTTACGTTTCCCAGACCGCTTGGCTCCCCGAATATTGCGCATCCAACCCCGAGGTTCTCCCTGATCAGCTGGCGGATCCCCCTCGCCTCCCCCTCCTCATCCACGACCCCAGCGACTATGACCTTGCCATGATCATCCAGTTTCGTACTGAGAGCCGCGGCGGCCGAGATCATCGCGGCTAGGGAGGACTTCGCATCCACCGCGCCCCTACCGTAGAGGCGGCCGTCCCTCAGCCGAACGGGGATCCATCCCCTGACAGTATCGATGTGGCCGCAGAGGAGCACCGTGAATCCACCGGACCCAGCCTCCCCATATACGTTCCCAGCCCCGTCCCTCCGAACCCCTCTTAAGCCCAGCCCCGCCATCTCATCCTCGAGGAGATCTGCGAGCCTCTCCTCTCTCCCGGTTGGGCTGTAGACCTCGAGCATACGGCGGAGGAGGCTGACTGATTCTTCATCCTTCATGATGATCCCACGGATTTAGGCGATCTCATTCATGCAGAGGGGGCCTTCCCCTCCTCTAGGCTCCTCTCCTCATCGGCGAAGATCCCCTCGAGTATCTCGGCTGCCCTCGCGAGATGCTTGGATTCTATTACCAGAGGGGGGAGGAAGCGGATAACGTTTCTCCCAGAATAGAGGAGGATGAGGCCCTCCTCCAGGGCCCTAAGCAGGACGCGGCGGATGGGAAGCCTGGACTCAAGCCCGATCATCAGCCCTAACCCCCGCACCTCCCTCAGAACCTCGAATTCTTCAACCATCCCCCGGAGAAGCCTCATGAAGTACCTCCCGAGGGACTCAGCCCTCCCGCAGAGGTCCTCCTCCAGGATGATGTCGATCGTTGCTGAGGCGGCGGCGCATGCCAGGGGGTTCCCCCCGAACGTGCTCGTATGCTCACCCGTCCTGAGGGAGCTGATTATCTCATCCCTCCCAAGAGTTGCGCCGATGGGTAGCCCCCCACCCATCGCCTTCGCGACGCACATGATGTCCGGCGTAACATTCCAGTGCTGGGACGCCCACATCCTCCCCGTCCTGCCGAATCCCGTCTGAACCTCGTCGAAGATTAGGGTGACGCCTCGGTCATCGCATATCTCCCTCAGCCCCTCAAGGTAGCCTTCCGGGGGTAGGTGCACGCCGCCCTCCCCCTGTATGGGCTCGAGTATGACGGCCGCCGCCCTCTCCGTTATCGCCTCCTCAGCCCTCTCCAGCCTTCCATAAGGGATGAACCTGAAGTTCTTCGATATGAGCGGCTCGAAGGGCCTCCTGTACTTGGGGTTCCACGTCGCTGAGAGGGAGCCAGCCGTCTTCCCATGGTATCCCCTCACCATGCTTATTATCTCGCTTCTCCCCGTGTACTTGATGGCCGCCTTCAGGGCGCACTCCACAGCCTCCGTCCCGCTGTTGCAGAGGAAGGCCCTCTCCAGCCCCTTAGGGCTTATCTTCACGAGTTTCTCGAGGAGCTCAGCCCTCCTGTCATTGTAGAATGAGCCGTGGCATGTTATGAGGGTCTGAGACTGCTTCCGGATGGCCTCCACAACCCGTGGGTGGCAGTGGCCTACGAGGCTGACCCCGTACCCGCCCATGCAGTCTATGTACTCCTTTCCCTCAGCGTCGTATACGAGGGCCCCCTTCCCACGTACTATGCTGACTGGGAATTTCTGGTATACCCCGGCGAGATGCTTATCCTCAGCCCTTAATATCCATTCGTCACCCAACTGTGATCACTGTTCCAGCCTCGTGGCTCAGGGCCTTCATCACCGGCTCATCGATGAAGCCCGAGGAGATTATTGCCTCCCCCACCCCTCCCCTGAGGGCCTCAACGGAGGCAAGGAGCTTCTTGTCCATTCCCGGCCCCACCCTATGCAGCAGATCCTCAGCCTCCCCCAGCGTCAGCCTCTTTAAGTACTTCCCGTCCGCCATTACCCCCTCGACGTCTGTGAGGAAGACCAGCCTATCAGCCTTCAGGGCCGCCGCTATGCTCGCCGCCGCCCTGTCGGAGTCAACATTGAGGAGCTCATCCTCCTCCCCCAAGGCGACAGGCGCGACGACCGGCAGGCATCCACATCCAAGCAGGGCCTTAAGGACAAGGGTGTTCACGCATGTTATCTTGCCCGTGAAGCCTCCCTCGATTATCCTCCTTCTGCCCCGTTCATCGATTATTATTAGCCTCTTCTTCCGCTTCGCCCTTAGGATCTCACCGTCGATCCCCGCCAGCCCCACAGCCCTTAAGCCGCGGCTTATTAGCTGCTGAACTATCGCCTTGTTGATCCTCCCAGCCATGACCATCGTGTAGATCTCCACGGTCTCCCTGTCCGTGTATCGGCTCCTTATACCGCTCGGCGATGTGATGAAGACCTGCCTCTTTCCGAGCTTCTCCGCTATGGATGTGACCTCGTCCCCCCCGCCGTGAACGATGATGAGCCTGTCGCGGAGGAGCAGCCGCCCCAGATCATTTATGAGCGGGTCTCCCATGCCCCTCCTGTATATGTCGCCGCCCATCTTCAGGACTATCATCAGCTCTCCCCTCTCAGATGGGATGTAGGCCGGTGTCCCAGAGCCCCTCAGCCTCAGGCCACCCCATCATTATGTTCATGTCCTGAACGGCCGTCCCAGCCGCTCCCTTCATGAGGTTATCCAGGGCGGAGAGGAGGACGAGTCGGCTGTGATCATCATCCAGCTCGAATCCCAGATCGCAGTAGTTCGAGCCGACCACGATCTTGGGGTCAGGATACCTATAGATCCCCCTGGCCTCCCGGACAAGCCTGATGAAGGGCTCATCCCTGTAGAAGCCGCGGTAGATCCTCCAAACATCGATCATGGAGAGCGGATCAACCAGAAAGACATGGCAGGTCGCGAGGATCCCGCGGACCATATTGACTGAGTGGGCGGACATGGCGACTGAGACCTCCCCGCCCGCCAGGATTCTTAGCTCCTGCTCTATCTCCGCTGTATGCCTGTGGCCGACGGGCTTGTAGGGCCTCACCACGCCGTAGTGTTCAGGATGATGAGAGGCCAATGTAGGCTTGGCTCCCCCACCAGAAGACCCAACCTTGAAATCGGCAACTATACGGTTCCTCTCTATCTTTCCAGACTTGACTATCGGCGCAAGGGCGAGTATCGCTGCCGCCGCCATGCATCCCGGGCATGCTACGAGCTGGGCGTCCCTGATCTCCCTCCTATGGATCTCCGGAAGCCCATATACCGCCTTCTCCAGGAGCTCCGGGCATCTATGCTGCATGCCATACCACTTAACGTAGGCATGTGGATCCTTCAGTCTGAAGTCGGCGCTCGTATCGATGACCCTTACGCCTGATTCGAGTATCTGAGGCGTCAGGGATGAGGAGACGCCATGCGGGGTTGAGACGAAGAGGAGATCGCACTCATCGGTTATCTTCGATGGGTCAGGCGGAACGAACTTCATCTTCGTCAGCCCCCTAAGGTTCGGGTGGACCCTATGGATGAAATCCCCAGCCCTGCTGCTCGAGGTGGCCAATGAGACCTCGACCCTCGGATGCCTAAGGAGGAGGCGGAGGAGCTCCCCGCCTACATATCCGGAGGCGCCCAGTATGCCGACCTTCACCTCTTCATCATCCCCTTTACGTACTCGATTATCCTGCCTGGGACATCAACCCCGGTCGCGGAGCACAGCCCCCTAAACTCTACGGTGCTGTTAACCTCGTGGACGAGTAGGCCTGACGGGGACTCCATGCAGTCAACCGCCAAGACCCCGCCGCCGACCGCCTCAGCCGCCCGTAGCGCCAGGCTCCTCAGCTCATCGGTCAAGCTGCATGGTTTGCTTACGCCTCCCCTCGCAACGTTCGTTCGCCAGTCATCCTTAGGCGAGTAACGGTAGGAGGCGGCTACAGCCTCTTCCCCAACCACAAGGACGCGTATGTCCCTAGGCGGCCTCTCAATATACTCTTGGAGGTAATAGATCCGGAGCAGAGCGTTACGTATCTGCTCCCTCGACTCCACAATCGCCCTAGCGGACTCCCGATCGCTGATGAGGGCTACGAGCCTGCCCCAGCTCCCCACGACGGGCTTCATTACCGCTGGGAAGCCCATATCATCGAGGGCCTTGAGGACGCCGTTCCCCGTGAATGCCATATGCGTCTTGGGGACAGGTATCCCCGCCTCACTCAGGGCTAGGGTTGTGAATATCTTGTTTCCGCATATCAGCGAGACTTCGAATGGGTTTATTACGTGGATATCCGCCTTCTCTAGGACGGCTGCTATGTGGAGGCCCCGGAAATAGCTTACGCACCTCTCGAGTACAACTTCCCCGAAGGTTTCCTTGAGCTCCTTCAGGTCCCCGGACACATTTATGAAGATGCCCTTCGGGTCTATTATCTTCAGATCCAGCCCAGCCTTGGAGGCGGCGTGGATCAGCGCTTTCTCGTCCCATCGGATCCTGTCGCTCACAAGCCCAACCGTCATCATCGGTGCCTATTCGCCCCAGTCCTCCCCTTCGATCTCCGCCGGCTTCAGCTCAAGCTCGCCGTTCTCTTTGATGTGAACCTCATAGTCCATCCCGCAGTCTGGGCAGCTGATTATCTCCCCTGATATGACGTCTTCCGGAATCTCTAGCTCCGCATCGCATTCTGGACAGTTCATGAGGAAGCCCATTACCTCCCCTTAACGCTTTTATAGCATGTCAAATGTTTTCTTATAAATCTTTCGGATGAGCTAAGGATCCATTAATATTTAACCGAAAAAAATATTATTTCCTTAATACTATACCCTCATGAATGCAAGCGTGATCAGCAAGATGGAGAGCGGGTTCTTTGAGCGTGAAGATAGACTCCACTGACAGGACGATCATCAGGATGCTTCAAGATGACGCCCGAACCGCCTTCAAAAAGATAGCTGAGAAGATAGGGGTAAGCGAGGCAACGGTCTTCGTGAGGGTGAAGAAGCTACGCGAGAGAGGCGTCATAAAGAGGTTCACCGCTATCGTCTCACCTGAGCTCGTGGGGAAGTCCCTAACGGCCTTCGTCCTCATAAACACCGAGCCGAAGAAGCTCGAGAATGTTCTCTCCACCCTAAGCCGGATGGATGATGTCTACGAGGCGTATGACGTGACGGGCACCTACTACGCGATAGTGAAGATCCGAACTCAGAATAGGGAGACCCTCGCTAGGATAATAGACCAGATAGGCATGATAGACGGCGTCACCAGAACAGAGACGGCGATAGTCCTCAGATGCGTGAAGGAGGAGACCAGAATAAAGATCTAGCGCATTCACCTTCGGTTATGGCGGAGGCAGCAAACGATATATCCCCTTATGAGGAATGAGCAGCTGATCGATTTGAAAGGGATAAAAGCGGGAGTGGCAGAGGCGCGGAGGGGAAGCAGAAATCCGGAGGAAGATAGGATAATCATCATAACCGGAACCCCCGGCGTTGGGAAATCATCAGTCTCCAGCCTTCTAGCATCGAAGATCGGCGCCCACGTCATCTCGGTCGGAAAGCTCGTGGAGGAAGAAGATCTTCACCTGGGATGGGACGATGAGAGGAAGACGTACATAGCGGATTTAGACGCGGTCTCGAAGAGAATAAGCCAGATAATGAGGGGCAGACGGGGAACCATAATAATCGAGGGCCACTACGCCGTTCACGTCGTCCCCCCGGAGAAGGTCAGCCTCGTCTTAGTCCTCAGGAGAGACCCGAGGGAGCTCAAGAGGATCCTCGAAAACCGCCTCTACGATGAGAGGAAGATCCGGGAGAACCTAGCCGCGGAGATCCTTGATGTCTGTCTATATGATGCTGTGAGCATCTGCGGGGTGGAGAAGGTATTGGAGGTCGATGTGACCGGGAAGTCCCCAGCTGAGGCAGTGGAAGAGATCCTCATGCTGATGAAGAGGAAGAGAAGCAGGGTGGGAATCGTCGACTGGCTTGGGATGCTAGAGTCCGAGGGAGAACTCGACGATTACTTAGGGGACTTCTAGTTCACCTCAATTCCCTGATGATCTCCGCTCTGGTTATGAGTATTATCCCCCTGCGGTTTGCATATGCCTTCGCATGCTCGCTGAACTTCTCGGCTACGAGTATAGGATTCGAGAAGGCCCCGTCCTGGGATGCCTTATCAAGGTTTATAACGACGTTGACCCCCACCGTCCGGTTCCAATCCTTAATTAAGACCGGATGAGTCCTATTCTGCTTCGTCACGGTGAAGTCTATCCTTGGATTTCTCGAAGCCGACTCCTCGATCCTCGGCTTCTCAATCCTATATCCCCTCCGCGTGAAGTACTCGAGAGCCAGCTCCGTGAGCGGAGGACGCAACATCATTCTCCCCGCGAAAGAGATATGCAGACGGGCAAAAAAGCCTTTTCATTGAGAGCGCTGCTCATCCATTTTGGGACTATCCACGGCGAATCATGGATTACTCGAAGTATCCCTCGCCTTCTGGCAGGCATCTCCTCGCAACCTTCTCGTTTAGTTCTATGCCTAACCCGGGGCTGTCTGGAACCTTGACGAAGCCCTCCTTGATCATCGGCTTCTCCACACCCTCGATTAGGTCCTCCCACCGGGGAATATCGGCTGAGTGGAACTCGAAGGCGATGAAGTTCTGAGGCATCGCGGCTCCGACGTGAACATTCGCCATGAAGGCTATGGGAAGCCCGGTGTTGTGGGGGGCGATGAGTAGCCCGTATAGGTCAGCCAGCTCCGCTATCCACTTCGCCTCAGCTAACCCTCCGACGTCGCATATGTCCGGTGCGACGATGTCCACCGCGTGCTGCTCGATGAGGTCCCTGAATCCATGTCTGAGGTATATCTGCTCACCGGTGAGGATCGGCGTCGATGTGGATGAGGTCAAAAGCCTATAGTCCTTGGGATCTGTGTACGGCGTATAGTCTCCGGTGAGAAGATCCTCAGCCCAGACCAGGTTAAACGGCTCCAGAGCCCTAGCGAGCCTTATCGCCGCGGGGAGGATCTGACCCGGCCCGCAGTCGACCGCCAAGCCCACCTTGTCGCCTAGGACCTCCTTTATGGCCTCGACGCATGCGACCTCAGCCTTCAATCCCCTCTCTGTAACATGGCCCCTAGTGGGGTATGTGGCCTCAGCCTCGTAGGAGCCGCCGGGCACACTTAATAGCTGACCGCCGTGGAAGCCTATGTCGAATTTGAGGATCGTGAAGCCCTCAGGCGAGTTCATCCTCATCCGAGCCTTCTCAGCGTACGCCTCGGGGCTGTATGCCGAGGAGGGATCTTCGGGGTCAAGGCGAACTCCGACGCCGCAGTCGCAGTAGACTCGGACCCTCTCACGGATCTTTCCCCCTAAGAGCTTATGGACCGGTAGTCCCGCGGCCTTCCCGGCTATGTCCCAGAGGGCCATCTCGATTGAGCTGACAGGTGAGCCGAAGGGCTTGAAGGCCCCCCTGAACCTGATCTTCTTCATGACCCTCGCGACATCCGTGGGGTCCTCGCCGATTATAAGCCGCTTCAGGGACATAACATGCTGTTTCGGGCAGTGAGCCTCCCCGTACCCATAGATATCCTCATCAGTCTCGACCCTGATGACCGTGGACCCGCCCAGCGTTATAGCCTTAAGATCGGTTATCCTCAAATACTCCAGCCTCACTTGACCAGTTTTACTAATCTATCGAGGGCCAAAGTATAAATCCTTTACATTGCATCTGAAGAGAGGCTTATCCCTTCTTCTTCGCCTCGGATTTTAGGACTGTCAGGACGTCATTCAGGACGGCCGAGACGGTCTCTCTGCCGGCTCCATAACCTACGAGCGTGATCTCCCCCGCCAGATCCGCCTCTATATGCACGGCGTTCAGCGTCCCATGAACGCATAATGGATGATTTATCGGGACGAGCTTCGGAGCGACCTCTATCCGCCTATCGATCGTGCCCACGAGCTTTATGGCGAAGTTCGATCTCTTCGCAAGGCTCACCGCCTCCTGGGTCACCCTCCTTATCCCCGTCCTCTCAACATCCTCAAACCTCACATCCCTATTCATCAAGGCATTGGCGAGTATAACAACCTTGCAGGCAGCGTCTATCCCGTCAACATCGTAGGATGGATCCCGCTCCGTGATCCCCCGCTCCTGAGCCTCCTTCAGGGCAATCTCGAAGCTCGTTCCCTCAAAATGCATCCTTGAGAGGATATAATTCGTCGTCCCATTCAGTATACCAGAGATCCTGAGGATCTCATCCCCCTGAAGGGACTCCCTGACGAGGGAGAATATGGGGATCGCCCCGGCAACGGTTCCCTCAAAGAGGAGTTGACAGCCCCCCTCCTCAGCTAGGCTCTTAAGCTCATGAAAGGCGACGACTAGGGGGCCCTTATTCGAGGTTACGACGTGGATTCCCCTCCTGAGAGCCCTCCTCATGAAGGTGAGGCCGGGCTCACCATCCACAACGTTGGTCGGCGTAGCCTCAACCATCAAGTCCACGCCTTCCATCTCTATTAGATCCTCCGCTGAGCCGCCCCTACAGTAACCAGAGGGATACTGGGAGAGCTCATCCACCCCGATGAGCCTCTTCAGATCAAGCCCCTCGCTGTCGTAGACGTATCCGCGGCTGTCTGAGACGCCGACAACCCTGAAGTCCTCATCAAGCCGCCTTATCCTCTCAGCCTTCCTGAGGAACGCCTCTATGACTCCCCTGCCTATGAATCCGAAGCCTATGACGATTATGTTCATTCCGCAGCCTCCAATCCCGGCTTATATGGGTGAGAGTAGAAGAGCCCCCTCCTCCTCCGCGATCCTCTTAAAGGCGTCTAAGGCCTCCTCAACAGACGCCGTCGGAACCTCCAGTTCCACCCTCAGGCACGCATCATCTGAGGCTGGATTTGACACCTCAAAGCCTACGATCCTGATATTCTCTACCCCAGCGTTCGCCAGCCGCTTCAGGTCCATCTTGCCGATGAGGATCACGGTTAAGCGGCTCGTGTCGATTATCTCCTCAGCTCGGATTATCCCGATTCCCATCCTCCTCAGCTCATCCACTGTTCTCCTCAGATTCAAGGCGGATGGAAAATCGACTACGAGGCTAACTGGGACGAGCCCAGCCGACGGCTCCTCACGCTCATGGATTATGGAGACTATGTTACCCCCGTTCTTCGCTATGGGCTCAAGAGCCCTAATGAGCTGACCAGGCCTATCAGCCAAGGCGATTGTCAAGTCGAACTTCACAGTCATCACCTCGAAGGCTCAAGGAATCATGAATGTGCCGCCCTTATCGGCTGACTGCACCAGGAATGAGTATCTCCGAAGGTAGCCCTTACTGATCTTTGGGGGCTTAGGCTTCCACCCAGAGAGCCTCCGGCGCAGCTCCTCCTCATCCAAGTCGACCCGGAGGATTCTCCTCGGAACATCGATCATTATTGTGTCTCCCTCCCTCACAGCTGCTATTGGGCCGCCCGCAGCCGCCTCTGGGGATACATGCCCTATGCAGAGGCCCCTCGTTGCCCCTGAGAATCTACCATCCGTTATCAGGGCGACAGAATCTATCAGCCCCATCCCAGCAATCGCGGCTGTCGGGGAGAGCATCTCCCTCATCCCCGGACCCCCCTTCGGCCCCTCATACCTGATCACGACGACGTCCCCCTCCACGATCCTTCCATCCAGAATGGCCCTCATGGCTTCCTCTTCGGAGTCGAAGACCCTAGCCGGGCCGCTATGAACAAGCATCTCAGCCGGAACCGCCGTCACCTTGACTATGGCCCCATTCGGCGCCAGGTTTCCCTTCAGGAGGGCCACTCCGCCCTCCCTGTGAACTGGGTTATCGAGGGAACGAATTACCTCCCTGTCATAAATGACGGCGTCCCTTATGTTCTCCCCCACGGAGCGGCCGGTCACGGTTAACGCGTCCAGGTGGAGGAGCCCCTCAAGAACCTTCATGACGGCTGGGATTCCCCCGGCGGCCTCGAGCTCCGCCAGATCATGTGGACCGCCAGGCCGCATATCACAGATGTGGGGGGTTCTCCTCGCGATCTCATCGAAGACCTCGAGGGGCAGGGGGACGCCAGCCTCATCCGCTATGGCCGTTAAATGTAAAACGGCGTTCGTCGACCCCCCGAGGGCCATATCCACAGTTATGGCGTTCTCGAATGCCTCCCTCATGAGGATATCGGATGGTCTGAGCCCTTCCTCAACCATCTTGACGATCCTCTCACCGCTCATCTTTGCGATCCGATACTTCTTCGATGAGACGGCGAGGGAGGATGCGCAGCCGGGGAGGGAGAGCCCTATCGACTCAGCCACGCAGGCCATGGTATTCGCCGTGTACATCCCATTGCAGGAGCCGCAGCCGGGGAAGGCCCTCTCCTCTATTCTTTTAAGTTCCTCCTCAGTTATCTCCCCAGCCGAGAGCCTGCCCACAGCCTCGAAGATCGCGGTCACATCTACTTTTCTTCCCCTATAGCTCCCGGAGAGCATGGGGCCGCCAGTGACTATTATGGCTGGGATGTCAAGCCTCGCCGCGGCCATCATCATCCCGGGGGTTATCTTATCACAGTTGGTCAGCATCACAACCCCATCGAACCTGTTCGCCTCGACCATCACCTCAATGGAGTCCGCTATTAGCTCCCTGGAGGGAAGGGAATAATG
>LUCF01000008.1:13900-18739 GCA_001593845.1 Candidatus Bathyarchaeota archaeon B63
TCGCAGAGAGCTATCGTGTTGAATTCAAATGGAACCCCGCCGGCTGAGCGGACCCCAGCCTTAACGTACTCCGCAAGCTTATCCAGATGCATATGCCCGGGAACAGCCTCGGTGAAGCTATTAGCAACGGCGATGAAGGGCTTATCAAAATCCTCATCGGTAAGCCCGAGGCACTTCCATATGCCTCTATGCGGGGCCCTCTCAACCCCACGCTTCACAACATCACTTCTCAACTTCGAGTCCCCACAACTTGTTCAAACATGAATTCTTAAACTTTTTGCTGTGATTGCGTCTCTCTTTTCCCAGCGAAATCACGCAGTGAGGTGAATGCCGGGCTCACATAAAATGGCAGGCGTCTCAGCAGAAAAAGCAGAAGTGAGGTCTCAATGTACGGAGAACAGGATCGAAATTCTCAATGTTTAACTCCGCCATAAATACCCTTTTATCGCCGCCATGTCTACCGCCGCCCTCCCCGTTTCCCCAACAAGCTTTATACTCTCTTTTTCCTAAGTTCCTCTTCTTATCCTCAACAGCCCTCAGATGCAGCCTTAACTAGAACCCTAATGAGGCTTAAAACCTGATGAGAAGAGGCCGTGAATGATAAGCAGAGCTCGATATGCGGAGGTGAACGTAGAACGACTCGTCGATTGAAGAGTCCTGCCTAATCACTCTGCCTCTTGGTTACGACGCCCACGCTGAAGGTGAAGCCGCAATTCTCACATGATATGGTATACCGGCCTGTCGGCTTTAACCTTCGAGACCGACATTTAGGGCAGCTGAGCCTCTTAGCGAGGATATCGATCGGCTCCTCAGTTGCATAAAATAATGTGGGAGACTTGAAGGCCTTAGACGCGACGAATATCAGCAGCCCAACCGCGACGACAGCGAATATCAATATTGCATAAATAACCGCTGTGATTTTTGGTACTCCCCCCTCCTCAGCCTTTACCCATCATCCTCCCGAATAAGCCTTTCCTCTCCTTGCCCTTCTCGGCCCTCTCGACAACCTCTACCTCTTCCGCCTCCACACCGGCCCGCCGTCCGCCAAGAACACCGAAGGGCTTCAAGCCCTGAACGAGGAATGGACTGTCAACACCCGTCAGGACGACAGTTACCTTAACCGCGCCCTGCATCTTGCTGTTCACCCTCGCACCCCAAGAGACCTTCGCATTGGGGGCGATCCTGCTTACAACGATCTCTCCGGCCTTCGTAACGTCCTCCAAAGTCATGTCATCCCCTCCTTCGATATGAACCAAGGCGCCCTCACACTTGCTCAGCTCACCAATATCCAAAAGCTGCGTATTCAATGCCCTCTCAACGGCGTCTTCAATCTTCGTGTCTCCCTGGCCTTCCCCCACCCCTATCGCGCAGACCCCGCTTCCGGTCATTATGGCCTTTAAGTCGGCGAAGTCGAGGTTAACGAGGCTTGGGACGGCTATGGTCTCGGAGATATTCTTTATGAAAGTCGCGATGAGCTCATTTGCAACTCCGAAGGCCTCAGTCAAAGGCAGATTACCAGCGACCCTTCTAAGCCTGTTATTGTCTATCACTATCACGGCGTCGCAGACCTCGACCAGCCTAGAGAGCCCCTCCTTAGCCTTCACAAGCCTCGCCCTCTCAACCTGGAACGGTATAGTGACCACGCTGATGGTTAGGGCTCCCAGATCCTTAGCTATCCTCGCGATGACCGGGGAGCCTCCGGTCCCTGTTCCCCCGCCGAGGCCGGCAGTTATGAAGACCAAGCCTGACCCTGAGATCGCCTTCTCAATCTCCTCCGCTGCTTCCTCAGTCGCCTTCACGCCCTGCTCGGGGAACCCCCCGCATCCCAGCCCTCCGCAGATGTTGTATCCCAGAAGTATCCTCTCGTCGGCTTTCGTTATGCTCAGATGCTTCGCGTCGCTGTTTAGGGCGTAAATCTTCGCTCCTGAGATTCCCTTCTCCTTCATCCAGGAGACTATATTGCATCCTGCTCCTCCAACCCCGAAGACGACGATCCGTGGAATGGCCTCCTTCGCGATTTCCTCTATCGACTTCCCGGATAGGGCTTGACTCACGATTCCCTTGATGTTTCTATCCAATCCGTTCATCCTCCCATACACGATTTGACCATAAGCTTAATTTCTAATAATCGTAACGTGGATATAAAGCTTTCCTAAGGTTATCTAAAGATTGTCTTTTATTTATCCTTATAGATATGAAAGAGTATACGCATATGATATATTTATAGAATCCTAGAGAATACTTATTTTTGATATTAAAGGTCACTACTCTTACAAATTAAGGATCAATATTGATAACTCTTATATATCTAAACGGATAGTTTCTTTGGGAAGAGTTATGAGTGATAGAGAGGCTGGTGAAAGGGATTACGAAGAGATAGTAGTCAAGCTCGCAGTCTCGAATGAGTACCTCAGAAAGCTTGAGCAGCTAATCGATGTGAAAAGAATATTCTCGAGCAGGGCTGAGGCCTTCAGAAGGGCCTTAGAGTTACTATTTGAGAAGTATAAGGAGACGCTCGGTGAAGGTCAGCCCTCGTGATCCCCCTGACCCTGAGGAGCCTAGGAGCATCGGCAGTATGGATATTTAAATCCATATAATGGAGCCCTGAACCGTAAATTTTATTCTTTAACCCTCCATCTTAAGAATGCAATCGAATAATAAATCGTTACAGAGCCTTAAGGCGGGGATTTGTGGAATGAAGAAGATCCATATAGGGTTACAGCTTTACTCCGTCCGTGAGGATTGTGCACGCAACATGCCTGGGACCCTCGAAGCAGTAGCGAATATGGGGTATGAAGGCGTGGAGTTCGCCGGGTATCATGGTTACTCGGCTGAGGAGCTGAGTAAGATCCTTGGAGATTTAGGGTTGAAGGTGGCTGGGAGCCATGTGGGGATAGAGACCCTGATGGGAGGGGAGCTCCACGAGACGATCGAGTTTAACGAGGCTCTCGGCAACAGGTACCTAATCGTGCCTGGACTCCCGGAAGAGATGTTCCAAGGCCGCATGGGTCGAGACCGCCAGATTGATGAACTCTATATCCGAGAGGGTAAAGGCTGAGGGTATGCGGCTTGGCTACCATAACCACACCGTCGAATTTAAGCCGATCAACGGCGAGATGCCTTGGGACATCTTCTTCGGGGAGGCTGAACCGGAGATAATCATGCAGCTCGACACGGGCAATGCGATGAGGGGGAACCTCACAGCGGATGAGGTGATAAAGATCATCGAGAGGTACCCTAAACGGGCAGTCACGGTTCACCTCAAGGAGTTCTCAGCCACCAATGATAAGGCGATACTGGGCGAGGGGGATATGAAGTGGGAAGAGTTCTTCAAGGCATGCGAGGCTGTGGGTGGGACGGAATGGTACATAATCGAACAGGAGTCCTATGCCTACCCGCCCCTAGAATGCGTTGAAAGATGCTTAACGAATCTGAAGAGGCTGCTTTAGATCCTTCTTAAACAAAGAGAAATCGGTTCCCCTTTAGGGATTCACGAAGTGTAGTATGGTCAGGCTGACGGCTAGTCCCATCGTGACGGGTGGGAGCATGACTCTCAGATAATCTTTCATCTCAACCTTCAGTGACTCGGCGGTCAGGGAGACGCAGGGATGAACGGGCGTCATGACGTATCCGAGGAATATGCCGAAGTATATCAATGCGAAGGTCAAGGCTGAGACCTCCCCAAACTTCATCAGGTATATCGGGAAGACTATCCCGGCGGGTGTGATCATCCTCCCCGTCATGAACCCCAGCGCCACGGCGATGACGTAGAGGACCTCCGGGGTCATGGGGGCATCCTTGAAGAGCTCAAGGACCCCGGAGTTCTTGAAGACCCCCAAGAAGACCATTATGCCAATCATCATGAATGCGAAGCTCCAAGGCCTCGCGTTAGTTGTGATCTCGATGAACTTCTTTAGGCTGGGCTTCCCAATTGCTATGGAGAAGATTAGGCTCGCCGCGACGGCGATCAACGTCCCAGCCTCCTCCACAAGCAGAGCTCTGGAGACCTTTAATAGGACATCGATGAGAGGCGCGATCAGCAGGGCAGTCAAGGGCAGAGCCAGGCCCCTTAAGGAGAGGCTCTCCTCGTACTCCATTCTTCCCGGGCTTCCCCTAAGAAGGAATAGGTATCCAAGCATCAATGAGAAGAGCGTGATCACCATCAAGTGGGGGATGGGATGGTATAGCCCTATCCTAGCCGCCGCCGTTGAGACTATGAAATTCGCTGAGATCGGGTATACGAGGTAAAGAATGTGACGAAACCAGACATTGATCCCCATCTTTACTTCCTTTGAGATCCCCCTCCCCGCCTTATCGACTATCGGGGCTGAGAGGAGGGCGCCTCCCGGCATGGGAAGCAAACCGATGAGGGCGGGCGAGAGCATAAGAAACGGCTTCTTTCCGATCCTCATATTACTGATCAGTTCATCTATCTGACCGGTTTCGCTCAGCGTTCCACCTATCAGGGGTATAAACCCGACTATCAAGGCTAACAGGATGGTTGACGGGTCAGTCAAGTATCGAAGAACCACGAAGGGCAGGCGCTCAGGCATCATGAAGACCCCTAGAATGAAGGCGCTTACGAACATAGCGATCCCCAGATTCTTCTGGGAGATTATGAGGAGAGAAGCCATTGCCAGGGAGAACCCCACCCACTCGATCAAGCCTCTTCACCGTCACTGCAGCCGGATATCCCTTAGATCGTCAGCTCCCCTAAATAAAGCTGAAGCGTCTGGATCTGAATCCCAGCTAGAACCTTCGAATGTGGGGCACGAGATGCCATGCTGAATTATACTCCCGCCCCAAATCGAACTTCAAGTACGCTCCGTGGAGATTATA
>LUCF01000009.1 GCA_001593845.1 Candidatus Bathyarchaeota archaeon B63
CGCGGCGAATAATGCAGGCGCCAAGATAATCAGGATGATAACCCAGAGGTTCTCGCCGACCGGAGTAAGCGTCATCCTGATCCTGGCTGAGACGCACATCTCGATTCACACGTGGCCAGAGTATGGATATGCAGCCCTCGATATATTCATATGCGGGGAGGGAAAGGACCCAGAATCCGCATGGGCCGTGATCAGAGACTCTCTGCGTCCACAGAGTTTCAGGATCAGAAGGATAGAGAGAACGGTAAATGAAGCTCCCAAATAGAGATGTGATATTCGCCGCTCACTTGGACGTGGCAGGCCCACAAGGAAGCATCAGATTGAAAAGTGATTCATGAGTGTGCCGAAGAGAAGGCTACGGGAGAAGCATACCATTTAAATATAAATGTTTTCTTCGTATTAAGAAGCAATGTAACAAGAGGCTCGATCATGCCCTCAGAATTTAAGCATATCGTGCGTCTCGCAGGTCAAGACCTGGATGGGACGAAGAGGGTAGTTTATGCCCTGACCAAGATAAGGGGGGTTAATATCCGATTAGCCGACGCCATCGTCAGGAAGATCCAGGTGCCCCCCGATAAACGCTTAGGTTTCCTGTCTGAGTCGGAGATAAGGAGGATCGAGGAGGCCATCGTGAACATCAGTAGCTACGATATCCCAAGATGGCTCTTCAATAGGCGGAAGGATCTGGAGTCCGGAAAGGATCTTCATCTCATAACTTCTGATCTTGAATTGAGAAGGAAGGAGGATATCGAGAGGGAGCAGGCCATGAAGTCTTGGAGGGGGTACCGGCACTCTTATGGACTTAAGGTGAGGGGGCAGAAGACCAGAACAACTGGTAGGAAAGGCAGGGTTGTAGGTGTGAGGAAGAGGCGGAGATAAGATGGGAGATCCAAAGAAGCCTAAGAAGAAGTATGAGACCCCGAGGTTTCCTTGGCGATCAGATGTCCTAGAAAGCGAGCTCAGATTACTTGGCGAGTATGGCTTAAGGAACAAGAGGGAGCTTTGGCGGCATAGAACCCAGCTCTCCAAGTTCCGAGGCATCGCAAGGTCTCTGTTGGGCATGCCCACGGCGCGAAGAAGGGTGCTCGAGAGGCAGCTCTTAGAGAAGCTGAAGCGGCTCGGCATCTTGTCGGAGGACGCCGTGCTCGATGATGTCCTGGACCTCACGGTGGAATCGATTCTGGAGAGGCGGTTACAGACCATAGTATTCAGGAAGGGGTTGGCTAAGACCGTTCATCAGTCCCGTCAATTGATCACGCATGGTCATATAGCCATCGATGGAAGGAAGGTCTTCTCCCCGAGCTACATAGTACCGAAGAGCGAAGAGGATAAGATAGAGTATGCGCCTACAAGCCCCTTCGTTAATCCTGATCATCCGATGAGGGCAGAGGCAATAGAAGTTGAGGCTGCGGGGGGCACATAAGTATGAGCAGCAAGAGCGAGAAATGGGGGATCGTTCACATATACAGCTCATACAACAACACAATAGTGCATATGACAGACCTATCCGGGGCGGAAACCATAGCCAGGGCATCCGGGGGAATGTTCGTTAAGGCGGATCGGCTGGAGTCTTCCCCCTACGCCGCCATGAGAGCGGCGGCTTACGTCGCCTCCATAGCTAAGGACAAGGGAATAACAGCGATACACATCAAGGTTCGGGCCCCCGGGGGGTCCAAGGCCAGAACGCCTGGACCTGGAGCTCAAGCAGCGATCAGGGCGCTGGCCAGGGCTGGATTCAGGATGATCGGCCGGATCGAGGAGGTCACCCCGCTTCCTCATGATGGAACTAGGCGGAAGGGCGGCCGTAGGGGACGACGAGTATAGCCATTCGGGGTATATGATGAGGCTCATGGAGGGAAAAGTTGAAATAGATCGCTCATCTGTTTATCAGAGAAAAACAGTAGCGGACAGACAGTTTTAGCGAGAAGGCCTCTGTGATGAACGTTCAGATCCTTGAAAGGAACGAGGATTCGATGCTTTTCGTAGTGGATGGAATAACAGCTTCTCTCGCGAATACTCTACGCAGAATAATACTCTCCGAGGTTCCATGCATGGCTATCGACGACATAATGATAATCGAGAATGATTCAGTCCTGCATGACGAGATATTGGGTCTCAGGCTTGGGCTCATCCCCCTAAAGACGGATCTCGACTCTTATAATCTTCCTGAGGAGTGCAGCTGCCAAAGCGAGCTCGGATGCCCGCTCTGCCGGACGGTTCTCATACTGGATGTTGAGGCGAGGGGCGGGGAAAGAGTCGTATACTCGAAGGATCTACTCCCGGAGAACCCTGATGTCGCGCCCGTCAGCGGCGAGATCCCCATCGTCAAGCTCGCCCCAGGTCAGAGGATCAGGCTTGAGGCGTACGCTAGGCTGGGCAGGGGGAGGGAGCATGCTAAGTGGCAGCCCGTTTCATCTTGCATATATAGGCATGTGCCCGAGATAAAGGTGGATGCGGGGAGATGCGATGCATGCGGCGAATGCGTAGAGATCTGTTCGAGGAACGTCCTTGAGAGGTCAGGTGATAAGATTGAGGTTAAGAACATGCTTGAGTGCACCATATGCAGGGACTGTATGAGGGTCTGCCCGCAGGAGCCAGCCGCGATCAGCGTTGATGGAAATGAAAACTCATTCATCTTCTACGTGGAGTCGACGGGGGTCATGCCTGTTGAGCGTATAATCGAAGAGGCATTCAAGATATACGATAAGAAGTACTCGGAGTTTCTAGATCAGCTTCTGGTGAGCTTAAATGTGTCCGAGAAAGACTAGGATCACTAACCCCGAGCTGCTCAGTTTGATTCGTTTCTTGAGAAAGAAGGCGAGGGAGAATAAGGCGGCCGTCTGGCGGAGCGTAGCTGAGATTCTCTCCAAGCCTAACAGAAGAAGAATAGCCGTAAACATAAGCAGGATAAGCCGGTATACGGGGGAGAATGATGAGGTTGTGGTTCCCGGAAAGGTCCTTGGGGCTGGAACGATCAAACATCCAGTCACAGTGGCGGCCTTCGCCTTCTCGGAGCAGGCGAGGGCGAAAATAGAAAAGGCGAAGGGGAAGTGCTTAACAATCCATGAATTGGCCGAGAGTAACCCTAAAGGGTCAAACATCAAGATAATAGGGTGATGGGGAATGGCCCGTAAGGAGACCGGTGAGACTATAATCGACGCTGAGGGGCTTATACTGGGCAGGATGGCGAGTCACGTAGCTAAGAGGCTGCTTAGCGGTGAGAGGATAATCATCGTGAACGCGGAGAAAGCCCTGATCTCCGGGAAGAGGCTCAGCATACTGAGGAAGAAGCATGAGTATCTTCAGATAGGCCACTTCCGTAAGGGGCCCTATCATCCTAGAAGGCCGGATACGCTCGTGAAGAGGGTGATCAGGGGGATGCTTCCGAGGAGGAAGCCCCGTGGAAAGGAGGCGCTTAAGAGGCTGAGGGTCTACATCGGCGTGCCTGAAGCCTATCAAGGCAGAAGGAAGGAGAGCGTTCCGGAGGCTGACGGTAGAGATTTAAGAGGCCCCCATATAGAAGTCTCTGAACTTGCGCGGAACATAGGCTGGAAGGGATAAGAAAAAAAGGGTGGATGATGTGCCGGCTAGGAAGGTCCTCGTCATCAGCGGGAAACGGAAGACCGCGATTGCGAAGGCCATAATCAGGGAGGGAAGGGGCAGGATAAGAATAAATAACATCCCATTGGAGATCTATCAGCCCGAGATAGCCCGGGAGAAGATAAAGGAGCCGCTGCTGCTCGCCGGCGAGGATGTCTGGAGGAAACTTGATATAAAAATAAAGGTGAAGGGCGGAGGTTTTATGGGGCAAGCTGAGGCGAGCAGGATTGCCCTAGCTAGAGGCCTGATCAAGTGGACGAAGAGCTCTCATCTCAGAACGGTCTTTATGAAGTATGACAGGACCATGGTCGCCGGAGACCCGAGACGTAAGGAATCGAAGAAGTTCGGAGGCCGAGGTGCAAGGGCTAGGTTCCAAAAGAGCTATAGGTGAGATGACCCATAATTAAATGTGAGGTTAACAATTATGATAATACCTGTAAGATGTTTTACATGCGGCAAACTGATCGGGGATAAATGGGAGGAGTTCAGCCGGAGGGTGAAGGAAGGCGAACCCGCCGGAAAAGTACTGGATGATCTAGGCTTGACTCGATACTGTTGCCGCCGTATGCTTCTCTCCCATGTCGAGATAATAGATGAAGTTGCGAGGTTCTACGGCGGAAAGGCGGTTGAGGAGGCTGAGGGATAGTGTCCACAATAATAGAGGATGTCGCGGCGAGGCAGGTCATGAACAGCAGGGGAGACCTAACGATAGAGGTGGATGTTTACACGATAGAGGGGTTCGGAAGGGCGTCAGCGCCGAGCGGCGCGAGCACCGGCAAAGCGGAGGCCACGCCGTTCCCGGAAGGCGGGATAAAGGAGGCGATAAAGAAGGTGGAGGAAACTATCGCCCCTGAGATAATTGGGCTTTATGCTGACGATCAGGAGGAGATAGACTCGATCCTCCACGAGATAGATGGGACGGAGAACTTCAGGAACATAGGCGGGAACACGGCGTACGCCGTCTCCCTGGCGGTTGCAGATGCAGCCGCGGACTCCTACGGCCTCTCCCTTTATCAGTATCTAGGCGGTTCAATGGCCTCTTCTCTTCCATACCCATTGGGAAATGTTATAGGAGGGGGGAAGCATGCCTCCGGAAGGTCAACTGACATCCAGGAATTCCTAGTCCTGCCTTTAGGTGCGGGAACCTTCTCAGCCGCGGTGGAAGCTAACGCGGCGATTCATAAGAGATTGAGGAGCATACTCGGAGAGTTGGATGCCAGCTTCACCGGGGGGAAGGGGGATGAGGGGGCATGGGCGCCCAACATCTCGAATAATGAGGCTCTGGAAGCCGTCTCGAGGGCCTGTGATGAGGTCGCCGAGGAGATGGGCTTCGAGTGCCGGGTCGGCGTGGATATCGCAGCTTCATCGCTCTGGAACCCGAAAAAGGAGGCATATGTCTACACGAGGGACGGCGTTGAGCGTGATCGGGGTGAACAGATCGAGTACGTCTTGAGCCTCATCGAGGATTACGGCCTCGTCTACGTGGAGGATCCGCTTCACGAAGAAGACTACGAAGGCTTTAGGGAATTAACCTCAAAGTCGCGTGGATGCCTAATATGCGGGGACGACCTATTCGTCACGAATGTCAATCGGCTGCGGAGGGGCATATCGATGAAGGCGGGGAACGCCATCATCATAAAAATGAATCAGATCGGAACCCTCACAGACACATGGAAGGCTACAAGGCTGGCCATCGAGAACAGCTACGTCCCAGTTGTCTCACACAGGTCAGGGGAGACCGAGGCGGCTCACATCGCCCATCTCGCCGTGGCGATGAACGCCCCCCTGATCAAGACGGGCGTCGTCGGAGGGGAGAGAATCGCGAAACTCAACGAGCTCATCCGCATCGAGGATGAATTGGGTAGGAGCGCGCGGATGGCGGCCTTAAAAATAAAGACTTGATGGAGACGATGAGGAGTGCCGGAGATCGAGGAGAACCCTGAAGGGGATGCTCAAAGCGAAGAGGAGGAATTATTGCTTCCCCAAGACGACCTTCTCTCCGCCGGAATCCACATAGGAACGAAGATAAAGACGAAGGACATGGAGCCCTTCATCTATAGGGTGAGGCCTGACGGGCTATTCGTCCTAGACCTAAACAAGACAGATGAGAGGATCAGGGTAGCCGCGAAGTTCCTCGCCCGCTTCGAGCCTTCTAAGATAGCGGTCGTCGCTGCGAGGCTGTACGCCCGCGAGCCGGTCAGCAAATTCTGTAAGGTTGTAGGCTGCATCCCGATAACGGGCCGTTTCATCCCGGGGATGCTTTCTAATCCGCTGTATCCCGAGAGGATAGAGCCTGACGTAATCGTTGTCTCAGATCCCAGGGCGGATTCTCAAGCCGTTAAGGAGGCCTCCATCCTCGGGCTTCCAGTCGTCGCCCTCTGCAGCACCGATAATAGCTTCGGCTATATAGACCTGGTTATACCGACGAATAATAAGGGGAGAAGAGCATTAGCAGTTATCTATTGGCTTCTGGCGAGGCAGGTGCTACGTGAGAGGGGCGAGATCCCCTCGGATGGGGATATTCCGCTCTCAATCGAGGATTTTGAGATGAAGATCCTGGAGAAGCCCAGTAAGGGCTGATTCTTTCACCTCTCAGCCCCTCCGCAGCCTCAGCAAAGAAGAATTTTATAGTTCCTCCGCTGATTCATTAATGGTCAGGACTGGATAACCCGCTGGAGACTGTCCTTTGAAGAAGAGATCAAGAGCCTCAGCCCCCGCGAAGGTCATTCTCGTAGGGGAGCACTTCGTGGTGCACGGCGAACCCGCGATAGTATTGGCGATCGATATAAGGGCCACGGTCACGGCGGAGATGAGGCCGGAACCGGGAATCCACATAGAATCCGAGAACCTCGGAGTCTCAGGGCTTTTCAAGGGCGGAGAATTCATACCTGAGAGGGGCGGCTTGGAGGCCAAGAGAGACCTCGAACCGATCCACGCCGTTGCGGCTGAGATAATCAGCGGATGCCACCTGAAGAACGGCGTGGGCATAAATGTGAGTTCCCCAATACCCGTAGCTGCGGGTTTAGGGTCATCCGCCGCGGTCTCAGTCGCGTCAGCGGCGGCCTTGTGCTCCCTCCTCGGACGTGAAGTGTCCAGTGACGAAATCTTCCGGATTGCCTTTAACGCTGAGAGGATAGTTCATGGAAACCCGTCGGGGATCGACCCGGCGATATCGACTTATGGGGGGATCCTCTGGTACAGGAGGTCAGAGGCGATCCGGAGACTCGAATTCGACATTGACCTGCCCCTAGTGATCGGGAACACTGGTAGACGGAGGTCAACGGGCGATCTGGTGGCCAAGGTCGGCATGCTTCGAAGCCGCTACCCGGACATAATCGATAATGTGATAAGGGCTGGGGGGGAGATCGTCAAGAGAAGCATACAGGCCCTAAAGGAGGAGGACCTTGAGTCCCTAGGGGAATTGATGAATATAGATCATGAGCTCCTATGCGCGGTTGGGGTCTCATGTGAGGAGCTGGAGAGGCTGGTTCACGCCGCGAGGAAGGCAGGCGCGTACGGCGCGAAGCTCACAGGTGCCGGTGGAGGGGGATGCATGATAGCGCTGGCTCCCCCGGAGAAGCTCGGGAAGGTAGCCGACGCGATACGGAGGGCTGGCGGGGACCCCATTATTACGAGGAAGACGGATGTTGGTGTCGTGATTGAGGAGTAGGCTGAGCATACTGAAGCTGGGAGGATCCGTCATCACCGAGAAGGATAAGCCTCTAACCCCGAACATCCATGCGATTAGGCGGCTGGCTGGGGAGATATCAAGAGCCGAAGCTCGCCCGCTCATAATAATCCATGGCGGTGGGAGCTATGGACATCCATTGGCGAAGAAGCATGGAATAGCGGAGGGGTTCAAGCGTGCCTCTCAAGTCTTCGGGTTCTCTGAGACCCACCAGGCGATGGTGAGCCTGAACAGTCTCTTGGTTAAGAGCCTACTTGAGAGCGGTCTTCCAGCCTTCAGCATCTCACCCTCATCCTTCATCATCACGAGGAACGGCCGGATTCAGCATCTCAACGAGGAAATTCTAGGGATGATGCTCGAGGCCGGTCTGGTCCCGGTGCTCTACGGGGACGCCGTGATGGATTCTGAACGTGGATTCGCCATTTTATCCGGGGATCAGATAGCCGCCGCCCTCGCGATCGATCTGGAGGCTGAAAGGATCATCATGGGCATAGATGTGGATGGGCTTTACGATTCAGACCCGAAGGTCAATCCGGATGCCAAGTTGATAAATCGGATCTCGTTGGGGGATCTCCCGCTGGCCCTGAGGAGCATAGGCCGAAGCCATGTTCCCGACGTGACCGGTGGGATGATGGGTAAGATTCTGGAGCTCAAAGCCGCCGTTGAGCGTGGCGTTGAGGTCATCATCATAAACGCGTTAGTACCGGGGAATGTTTACAGAGTTCTTATAGGAGAAGATGTCGTTGGGACGAGAATTGAGCGGTGAAGTGGAACCTAGACGCGTCGAGGAGAGAAAGATGGATCACATCCAGATATGCCTCAATAGGGAAGTGGAGGCGAAGAATATAACGACCGGCTTCGAGGATATCTTCCTAATACATAGGGCACTGCCAGAACTGAACCTGGACGAGATAGACCTATCAACAGAGGTCTTCGGCCACAGATTCTCCGCGCCCATAATCATCTCAAGCATAACAGGCGGGGCTGAGGAAGCCCTCAAGATAAACGCCTCCATAGCTGAGGCCGTGGAGGAGCTGGGGTTGGGGATGGGCGTCGGAAGCCAGAGGGCCGCGCTTGAGAACCCCAACCTCCGACGTACATACTCCATCGTTAGGAGGAAGGCGCCGACGGCGTTCCTGGCGGCGAATATAGGAGCCCCCCAGATAGTCCGAGACTACAAGGTCCAAGAGCTAAAGGTGGCAGTTGATATGATAGAAGCAGACGCCTTGATGATACATCTGAATCCCCTGCAGGAGGCGATCCAGCCTGAGGGGGAGGCCCTTTACTCGGGGGTCCTCATGAAGATAAGGGAAGCCGCGGAGAGCCTCGATATCCCAGTCATAGTCAAGGAGACGGGGGCGGGGATAGCGGCTGAGGACGCGAGGATGCTTAAGGAGGCCGGGGTTGCGGGGATAGATGTTGCGGGGGCTGGTGGAACAAGCTGGGCGGCCGTGGAGTGCTATAGGGCCAACCAGAAGGGCGACTACTTCTCTGAGGAGGTGGGGAGGCAATTCTGGGACTGGGGTGTTCCAACAGCGGTCTGCGTAGTTGAGGCTGTGCAGTCAACCGGCTTACCAGTCATCGCATCGGGCGGGGTTAGGTCCGGACTTGACATCGCGAAGGCTCTGGGCTTAGGAGCGGAGCTTGCGGGCTTCGCTCTTCCCATCCTTAAGCCCGCTGCTGAGGGAAGCGGAGCGGTGAAGCGGAGGATTAATCTATTCATCCGTCAGCTAAGAACATCAATGTTCCTTGTCGGCGCCCGATCTATAGAGGGGTTAAGGGAGGCCCCCCTGGTCATATTGGGCAGGACAGCTGAGTGGCTCAAGCTGAGAGGCTATAATCTGGAGTCATACGCTAGAAGAGGAGGTAGGGGATGGAGATGAGTGGGGAAGGCGGAATAACTGATTTCCTTGAGGAGAAGGCGAGGCTCATAGACGCCCTCATCGAGAAGTACATGCCGAGAAGGCTTGACGTGAACTCGTTACCCTTCAGGATCTCCCAGCCGAGATACCGCCTCGACCTGAACGCGCTGAACAAGGCCGTGGCTGAGCCCTTCTGGGAGTTCCTTGACCGAGGTGGGAAGCGGTGGAGGCCCTCGCTCTTCTTACTCGTCGCCGAGGCATTGGGGGCCCATCCCGAGGAACTCATGGACTTCGCTGTTATCCCAGAGGTAATTCATAATGGAACGTTGATCGCTGATGATGTTGAGGACCAATCAGACCTGAGGCGTGGGAAGCCGTGCACGTATCTGCTGTATGGAATCGATGTCGCCGTGAACCTGTCAACCTTGATGTTCTTCCTCCCCATGCTCGCGTTGATCGTGAACAGGGAGAATCTCCCATCTGAGCGGCTGAATAGGCTCTATGAGATATACATAGAGGAGATGGTGAACATAAGCCTGGGCCAGGCGATAGACATAGCGTGGCATCGGGGCCTCGTCCCCCCTCATGAAATAACTGAGGATGAGTACCTTCAGATGTGCGCATATAAGACTGGGACGCTGGCCAGAATGGCTGCGAAGATGGCGTGCATACTGGCTGGCGCCGGGGACGAGACGGTGGAGAAGATGGGGAGATTCGCCGAGTCTCTGGGCATAGCCTTCCAGATACAGGATGATATACTCGACCTGGTCGGCGAGGAGTTCGCCGAGAAGAAGGGCGGGCTGGGAAAGGACATAACCGAGGGGAAGCTGACCCTGATGGTGATCCATACCCTCCAGACGGCCAACGGACCGGATAGGGAGAGGCTCCTACGGATACTCGAGGCCCACACGGCGGATGAGAAGGAAATAAAAGAAGCGATCCGCATCATCAAGAAGTACGGGGCGATAGAATACGCGAGGACCATGGCGGCTGATATGGTGAGGAGAAGCTGGAGTGAGGCTGATGATGTTCTCCCGCCCTCCGAAGCAAAGGAAAAGTTAAGGAAACTCGCCAATTATCTGATAGAAAGGAAGATCTGAGAGCATTCTCGGAGACGCCGACTTGGGAAGCCATGACGAAACCCAAAGAGTTGAAGAGGCCATCAGGAGGATCGCCCTAGAGAACGCGATTAAGCATGGAGGCAGGGCTGAGCTTAGGCCGGTCCTTGGAAGGCTTCTGGCCGAAAACCCGGATCTCCGCCGGAGAATAAGGGAGATCTCCTCCCTCGCCGAGAATATAGTGAAGAAGATTAACCTCCTCACGCTGGAGCAGCAGATAGAGACGGCGCGTAGGTTATGGCCCATGCTCCTCCGAGAGGAGAGGGAAAGGATCGAGGAGGAGAAGAAGCTCCCACCCCTCCCGAACGTTGAGAGATACGGGGAGGTTGTCACGCGGTTCGCCCCTAACCCCGACTGCGTCCTGCATATAGGCTCGGCTAGGGCGATAATTCTAAGCCATGAATATGCGAGGATGTATGACGGCCGCTTCATATTGAGGTTCGAGGATACGGACCCGAGGCTTAAGAGGACATCACTCGAGTTCTACGATCTGATAAGGGAGGACCTCAAGTGGCTTGGGTGCACATGGGATGAGGAGTACATACAGAGCGACAGGATGGAGATATACTACGAGTATGCCGAGAGGCTCCTGGAAAATGGGAATGCCTACGTCTGCACCTGCAGGAGAGAGGAGTTCCGGGAGAGGGTTAGGCGGAAGGAGCCATGCCCATGCAGGGGATTACCGCCCGAAAGGAACCTCTCGAGGTGGCATCGCATGCTGGGCGGAGAGTACGGGGAAGGAGAGGCCGTCGTCAGGATCAAGACAGACATTGATCATCCCAACCCGGCTATCAGGGAGTGGCCGGCCTTGAGGATAATAGACACGGAGAGGCATCCTCACCCCCGCACGGGCAGCCGATACCACGTCTGGCCCCTCTTCGCATTCGCGAATGGTATTGATGATCACCTGAACGGCGTAACCCATGTGATCCGGGGGAAGGAGCACCTCACAAACCAGAGGAGGCAGGAGTACCTCTACAGGTATCTGGGCTGGGAGTATCCGGAGGCGATTCATTATGGACGGCTTAAGATCGTAGGCGCGGAGCTGAGCAAGTCTAAGATCCTCCGAGCGGTTGAGGGGGGCGAGTACACGGGATGGGACGACCCGAGGCTGGCTACATTCCGCGCTTTGAGGAGGAGGGGGATAAGGCCTGAGGCGATAAGGCGGATGATGATTGATGTCGGCCCGAGATCAGCCGACATAACGTTGAGCTGGAAGAACCTTTACGCTTATAACCGCAAGATCATCGACCCGATCGCTGACCGATACTTCTTCATAGATGACCCTAAGACCATGATCATTAAGGGTGTAAGGGGAGATTACATCGTCAATATCAAGCTTCACCCCGACGATCCCGGGCGGGGAACACGCACCCTCAAGGTGAAGGCCAGGAAGGGGGAGGCTCATGTAATCATCTCAGCCGGGGACTTCAGCCTACTCAAGGCCGGAACGCTCATCCGCCTCATGGAGCTCTTCAACGTGAAGGTCTCATCGAAGGGGGAGAACATCATCCTAGCGGAGTTCCACAGCGAAGGTTACGAGGAGGCGAGGCGGCTGAATCTAAGATTGATCCATTGGCTCCCAGAGGACACGGGGATTCCCTGCGAGGTGATCATGCCGGACGGCACCGTCATAAGCGGCCTAGCCGAGGATGGCCTCCGCCGAGCCCATGCTGATCAGATCGTCCAGTTTGAACGCTTCGGATTCGTCCGGATCGAGAAGGCTGAAAAGAAAGTTAAAGCCATCTTTACTCATGAATAAGGAACGTTTATATCTGAGGAGAATAAAAACTCACAGAGTTGGAGGATGTATGATGCTCAGAGACGAAGTCGAGAAATTAATCAGGGATATACAGCCGAGCCTAAGGGCCGATGGGGGAGACATCGAGCTTGTCGACGTAAACGAGGATGGCACCGTCAAGGTTAGGCTGAAGGGCGCCTGTGCGGGATGCCCGATGTCCAAGATGACCCTAGAACTTGGGGTTAGGCGGTACCTGAAGAGCAAGATTCCCGAAGTTAAGAAGGTGATCTCAGTAGATTAACCGACATCCTTTAGTATCTCCAGCTCATTCCTTAAATGGGATGGGCGGGGATATGTCGGTCTCTGCACTTCACCGCAAACCGCAACATATATAGGGTTACATTCAATAGTAAGGGTTTAAATCTGAACTGAGACGTGAGTTGATGAAGTTTCGGTGAGTTGGGATGTCAAAGCCATTTTACGTCAGATTTGAGACCCCGACGGAGGTCGCGAATGCCGCTTACGAAGCGCTGCAGATAGCACTGAGAACCGGGAGGATCCGGAAGGGGACGAATGAGACGACTAAGGCTGTAGAGAGGGGACAGGCAAAGCTGGTCGTGATAGCTGAGGATGTAGACCCACCTGAGATAGTCGCCCACCTCCCGATCCTCTGCGACGAGAGGAAGATCCCATACGTGTACGTCCCAAGCAAGGTCAAGCTCGGCTCAGCAGCGGGGATAGATGTCCAATCAGCAGCAGCATGCATACTGGAGCCAGGGGAGGCTGAGGACCTTGTTAAGGAGATCATCATCAGAGTTCAGAGGATTAGAGAGGGGGCTGGTGAATGAGCGGGAGAGAGGCTGAGGAGACGCTGACGCCCGCTCAGGTCATCCAGATAGTCGGTAGAACAGGGGCTACAGGTGAGATCCAGCAGGTTAGAGTGAGGATACTCGAGGGCCCGGATAAGGGTAGGATAATAACGCGGAACGTCAAGGGTCCCGTTCGGCTTAACGATATACTGATGCTTAGAGAGACGGATAGAGAAGCTAGAAAAATAAAGTAAGGATCTCTGAAGGGCCGTTAGGAACCGCGTATCTTCACGGCTGGGGTTTTAGGCTCAAAGGTGGATGAAGGGATGCCGAGGGCGCATCAATGCTCGTTCTGCGGGGGGGAAGTCCCACCTGGAACGGGGATCATGTACGTTAAAGCTGATGGGTCTACCCTCTGGTTCTGCTCCAGTAAGTGCCGCAAGAACGCGCTTGTGCTGAAGCGAGACGCCCGCAAGCTGAAGTGGACTAAGTATTACCGGAAGGAAGAGAGAGCTAAGATCTAACACTCGCGAAACCCCCTTTTGGGCCCGCTTGGAGCTGGAAGCCGAAGCAGAGG
>LUCF01000096.1 GCA_001593845.1 Candidatus Bathyarchaeota archaeon B63
AATCTTCCTTCCTAAGGGGTTGTCTACGAGCTTGCTTATCCAACCTGAGGGCATTCCCAGCCTCTGCAGTCCTATAGCTACGTTTGCCTCCGCGCCTCCTATCATAACCACAAAAACGTCGGCGTATTCTATCCTGTGGAACCGCGGCGGGGCAAACATCAGCATGGTCTCGCCTATTGTTATTGCTTCAGGCTTCCCATTCATGAGCAACTACCTTTTTTCCCAGATAAGAGCCTTAAAAGAGAGGAATGTAAAAGGGGTGATATTGATTTTTCTTTTTAGGCCTTCAACAGGCCCATCTCAGCGAAGGCCTTCTTCATCTGTCTGAGCTCTTCATCCGTTACGGGTAAGACTGGGTGTTTCGGTACGCCGACATCAATTCCTCTCTCCTTAAGCATGGCGTAGCATGCGGCGTTGGTTGATTTCGCTATGTGAAGTAGCATTCTAGCCTTGTTGACTTTCAACTGTAGTTCGGCTGCCCTTTCGTAATCCTTCTTCAGCGTAGTCTCGTATAGTTCCACAACGAGTTCGGGGAAGACGTTTGCAAGGCCGGAGACGCATCCGTTTGCGCCGAACATCATAGCTGGAAGTAGAAGCGCTTCTGTTCCGATTATAAAGTTGAAGTCCCTGTGATCCCTAAGCTTTATGATGTAATGCGTGAACTCGATGATGTTGAAACCGCTGTCTTTTATACCCCTCAAGCCCATCTCAGCCAATTTGTAGAGAGTTGAAGAGGTTATTGTGAACCCTGACGTCTTAGGATTATTATACGCATAGACCGGAACATCCACGGCGTTTATTAACTCCCTATAGTATTCTAGAATGGTCCCTTCATCATGCCGATAGTAATACGGAGGAACAGCAGCAACAGCGTCAACTCCAACCCCCTCAGAATGCTTAGCAAGCTCCACTGCATCCGCTGTGCTCGCCGAGCCGACATGAGTAATCACGGATATTCGTCCTTTAATCTGATCTACAGCGATCTCGACGACTCGTTTCCGCTGCTCCAAAGACATGAGGGGACCTGAACCGTAGGTTCCGCAGAGAAATACCCCGTGGATTCCCTTCTCTATTTGGAATTCCAAGAGCTGTCTTAATCCTTCCTCATAGACTTCACCATTCTCTGTGAATGGCGTGGTGAGAGGAGGGATTATTCCCTTAATACATGATCCAGTCAAACCTGAATTCCCCCTATGCACATTGATAAGACTCCGTGTTCCGATATATACGTTTTCTCGCATCCTCTTCCTTGCGGATTCCGGTTTGAAAGATCCGATTTTTCACATCGAAGGAGAGCGGCATGCTGAAAAATGCTGATATTCTTGATTCTTCAGAGTCAGCCGTGATCACATTGGAAGTTATAAATGTGCAGCAAATTGAGAAGGTCGTCCCGGATCTGGACCCACAAGCTTATATCAGCAGATTCTGGGCGGCGGCTACTCGAAGCCCGATTTAGCTAATAGATTGAAGCTGTGGGTCATGATGGTTAAGCCTGGAAGGGATAATAGAAGATACGTCCGCGAGGATATAAAGCAAGCCTATCTTATCCTAGAAGGCGGGGGAATAGTCGAGGTTTGTCGGGTAAAGATTTAAAGTTTAACTTTCATTAAATCAATTTTTCACTAAATGCTTTCTCTATAGTTCTTATACCATTAAGGAAGTCACATATCCGATTCAAAATTTCTTGCAGATTACTTCTGCTTAGATTTCTGACTGCTCTTTTATCGAGAATAGCTTTTCGTTAATGGCAAAAGTTTTAGCTTTAGAGTCCTTCGGCTGCTCCACTGATTCATAAGGTTTCTGAGGATCGCTTTGGCTGCTTCCTCTCTCAGATTTACCCATTCTATTTATTCTTTAGGATAAAGGCATGTCTCTCATGGTTTTTATTCTGAGAGGATCCCGGCGAGTTTATACTTCTCGAGGTTGATCTCCTTCCTCACGCTCCATGAGTAGTCCAGGTCGACTGAGCATATCATGCCTTTCTGGATTCCGACCATTCTTCTCTTCTCGCCGCTGAGCAGGAGCTTAACAGCCTCCCAGCCGAACTGGGATGCAAGTATCCTGCTCCTGGCTGTTGGTATCCCGCCTCTCTGGATGTATCCGAGGACCGTCAGCCTAACCTGGAGGCCCGTCTCCTCTGCTATCTGCCTCACAACCTCATGTGAGTCCCCAGCTCCCTCAGCCATGACGATTATCTCAGATGTCTTCCCAGCCTCACGGGCGCTCCGGACTTTTCGACAGACCCTCTCCATGTCGAATTCTACCTCCGGCAGAAGAATTATCTCCGCTCCGCCGGCAAGTCCCACTTCGAGGGCTAAGAATCCACGTTTTCTTCCCATCACCTCCACAACGAAGATTCTCTCATGCGAGGTGGCGGTATCTCTTATCTTGTCTATAGCTGAGAGGGCGGTGTTGACCGCTGTGTCGAACCCTATCGTCGTATCTGTTCCGTTAACGTCATTGTCTATCGTGGCTGGGATTCCGATTACAGGGACGCCGCTGGCCCTGTGGAGCTTGCTGGCCCCCGTGAAGCCGCCGATAGCGATGAGCCCGTCGATTCTATGTTTCTTCAGGGTCTCAGCGGCCTTCTCTATGCCCTCAGGGGTCCTCATCTCCTCGCATCGAGCCGTCTTCAGGATGGTCCCGCCGAGATTTATGATGCCGCTGACCGACCTCGCCTTTAGAGGTCTGGCCTGATCGTTGATTAGGCCGACGTATCCCCTCTCGAACCCGATTACCTCGAGGCCGTTATGGATCGCTGAGCGGACGACTGACCGGATCGCGGCGTTCATCCCAGGAGCGTCCCCGCCCGCCGTAACAACACCTATCCTCCTCACGGACAATCTTCTTCCCCTCAGATTCACCGATAGATCCTCAGATCATAATACGGCAGATGCTGATAATAGTCTCGGTTAAAGATGGGATGGATAAAAGATAAAATGTATGGACGGCCTTCTTTTGATGAGCAATCTGCGGCTTAAGGGCCGTTGAGGACGGAAAGGCAGGTGGGTGATGGTTTGGCTCGGCTTGACAGGGAGGCTCTTGAGAAGTACGAGGAGGCTGGGTTGATAGCCTCGAAGGTCAGGGATCGGATGGAGAGAATCGTGAGGGAGGGGATGAAGATAATAGAGATATGCGAGGAGGCGGAGGATGCCATCCGGAGGCTGGGTGGTAAGCCAGCATTCCCATGCAACGTCTCCATCAACGAGGTGGCGGCTCACTACACCTCCCCGCCTGGGGATGAGAGGGTTATTCCAGAGCGGTCAGTTGTGAAGATCGACGTCGGCGTCCAGATAGACGGATACATAGCGGACACGGCCGTCACTGTCTGCTTTAACCCCGAATATGAGGAGATGGTTCAGACTTCCCAGATCGCCCTGGAGGCAGCTATCCGCCTCCTCAGGCCGGGCCTCTTGATCTCCGAGCTGGGATCGAGGGTTCAGAACGCCATCGAGAGCAGGGGGTTCAAGCCCGTATCTAACCTGACAGGCCACCAGATCGGCAGGTACCTGATCCACGCCGGGAAGTCCCTGCCCAACGTCTCACATGTCTCCCTCAGGAAGATCCGTGAAGGAGAAGTCTACGCCATCGAGCCCTTCGTCACGACCCGTAGGGCTGAGGGGAGGGTGAAGGAGGGGAGGGAGGCGCACATATTCAGGCTGATGAAGACGAGGGGGTTCAAGAGGAAGGAGTCGAGGGAGCTCCTCAGATATATACGGAATAATTTTCGCACCCTCCCATTCGCGAAGAGATGGCTTGAGAGGAGCGGGTTGATGTACGAGTCCGCGTTTGGAGATCTGCTCGGGTCCAGATGTATAATGGCCTACCCCGTCTTCGTCGAGGCAAGCGGAGAATGGGTGGTCCAGTCGGAACACACAGTCTACATCGATAAGGAGGGCCCTGTCGTCTTAACCTGAAGAGGCACGGCGGAAGCCGCATATCACTTCTTCTTCTCTTCCGCCTCCCTGAAGATCATGTAAATGAAGGTGGGGCCCTCGCATTTCGGGCATGCTTCCTCTTCCTTCATGACGTAGTCGCCCTCCTTGAATTCCCGAGTGGCCTCATATTCGCATCTGGAGCAGCGGATGACGGTGGAGACCTTCTGAGGCTCGAACCCGAGCTTGAACGGCTCCCTCCTCATCTGCAGCAGCATATAGATCGAGAAGGCGACTGCGCTCGCGCTTAGGGTTAGCGCTAGGATGTCGATCTTCTCCGTCTCCTGATATCTCCTGACGATCTGGATGGCTGTGAATATGGATAGGACTACTAGGATGGTTAAGACGGCCACCAGAAAGAGCGGGGTCCTCCTCACCTTCTTGGAGCTGTTCTCCATCTGGATTCTCCTACTGGGCTATCCCTATTGTGTTTCCTATACCCGCTATGATCACGTGGTCCCCTTCCTTAGTCATCTCGAGGATTATCCTTTTTATTCTCTTTATGACCTCCTCAACGCTGTTCGCTATCTCCTTCCTCATAGCCGAGACGACGTCCTCTATGCCGACCTTTATGAGTATAGCGTTTAGGGGCACCTTATACTTCGTCGCGACTTCCTCTACCTTGTATTTGTCTACCTATCGCCGCCCCCGTGCCCTCAACGACCTCCCCGGGCTTCTCACCTTCGAGCTTCTGAGCCGCATCGATGACTATTATCCTGCTGACCCTCCCCTCCTTCTCCTCTAGGATCTGCCTTATGGCCTCACCTGGCTTCCCAACGTTTCCGCCGGGTCCCTTAGCCTTAAGAACGTATGCTGTCCGCCCCTCTATGGAGACCTCGCTTACGATCGTGTCCTTCGTTATCTCGTATGCCCTGCTTCCATGCATCAGCCTCGCGGCTACAAGCGGGCCGACGCCGTCTCCAATCGGCTGGCCAGCGTTGAACGCCGTCAATGCGCTTGCGAAGGCCTGGCACTCCTTCATTATCTGGGGAAGGATCATCTGGAGCTGGAGTATAATATAGAAGCTCGAGGTCTTCTTCCCCATAAGATAGAAGTGCCTCACGATCTTGTATATCTGGTTCAGAGCCAAGGCGGCCTCAAGCATATTCGAGAGGTTATTTATCCGCGTCTCATCTGCATCCGGGACCATCAGCCTAACCTCATCCTTGAGCCTGAAGTCCCGGACGTCGATCAGGTGCTCAAGCCGCTTCATGATCCCTGAGGGGTCGAGGCTTACGGGCGGAATGTAGATGTGCTCGAGGATCCTGTCAACCCTCTCCGTCGGGTCGTTGTCTCCCTTGCTCATCTTCTTTATCGTGGATATAGCGATCTCCCTGCCGCGGTCCCTCATGAGCTTCAACTTGAAGAGCGACCTCTCGATCTCCTTAAGCATTATCTTGACCTGAAGCCGCTGTCCATAGAGTACATATAGGATGAAGAAGGCGAACCATAGGATCTGGAATATCATCCCAACGGCCGCCGCTATGGCGTCCTCCTGTGAGGCGGAACCTTGAATGGCTTCGAAGATGGACTGAGTGCTCATTGAGGCCTCCAGCACCGAGTAGAAAAGAGAAAAATCGGTTAATAAATCTTATAGGAAAGAACTCCCGTTAAGGCCGCTCCGGCATGAAACTAAGCATTTAGAGGCTGATGTTCAGATGTATCTGTCAGCGTGATGCTCAGCCGGATGATACTCTTTCGAGGTCGATGAGGGAAGTGGAGGGTGGGGCTAAAGCACGGGTCATCACATCCTCCGGGACGCCCCTGTTGTTCTCCGGGTCATACATGGCATCGACGAGCCTGTCGAAGTCCAGCTGGTTTATCCTATCGCATGCAGCCCTCAGAGCGTTCATATTCAGAACCAGCGCGGTCTCGACGGGCATCCTCTCCGGATTTATGTCTATCCCGAATAGGCCCTCATACCCATACATCTTCAGGACGAGTAGAGCCGCGTACATCTGATCTATGCCCAGAACCCCAACGTTGAGGTCCTGGTCATAATTGCCCAGCGGCTGACTGTTCCAGTGGGTGTGGGCGAGCCTCCCCTCACGCATTATTGAGGCTAAGGCGTAGGCGAGCTCCTCATGCC
>LUCF01000010.1 GCA_001593845.1 Candidatus Bathyarchaeota archaeon B63
GGGATGGGCTGACGGTCGTCTGGGAGACTCGGGGCCCCTCATGGGAGGAGGATGATGCGCGGGAGAGGCTGAGGAGCCTTCTGGAAAGCCTGGATGTCCCGCACGTAACTGACCCCTTCAGGTCCCTCCCGGTCTATTCGGGGCCGATCGCGTATCTGAGGCTGCATGGGAGGGGGCCGAGGATGTACTATTACCAGTACACGGATGAGGAATTGAAGGAGCTACACGGCATCGTGAGGTCGCTTGAGGAGGATGGAAGGGATGTCTACGTGCTATTCAATAACCTCTCCATGTTCGAGGATGCGATCCGCTTCCTCAGATTCACAGAGACTGGGAGCTTCCCGCCCCTAGCCCTCAGGGGGATAGACTCAGTCACCGGCCTAATCAGCCGGATGAGGTACCCAGCCACGAAGGCGGAGATCCTCAGGAGGGTTGGGTGGAGGCTAGTGGAGGTGGAGGGACGTGGGCAGCTCCGGCTTGAGCAGTTGCTCTGTGGGCTGCCCCAGAGAAGGTACGGAAGCCCGGAGGAGGTGCTGAGGGCTGCTGGCTTGTGATGTTACCAGAGCTTGAATGGCAGGCTGTCCATGTACTCGTTGAGCGACTTGATGACCGCCTCGCTTGTTGATCTGTACTTCATCGCTCTGACGAGGGCTGAGGCCAGCTCAATCGTCGTGACGACGGGTATGTTGAACTCCACGGCGAGCCTCCGGATGATGTACTCGTCCCTCCAGATCTCATCCTTCTCCCCGCCTGAGTTGTTAGAGGGTATGTTGATGACGAGGTCTATCTTCCTGTTCATTAGGTAATCCAGGATGTTAGGCTTCTTCCCGGGCTCCTTCACCTTATGCAGGAGGGTGATGGAGTTCAAGCCGGCCTTTCTGAAGGCATCCGCCGTATGCTCAGTCGCGTATATCTTGAACCCCAACTCCCGGAGGGTCCTAGCGAGTGGGACGATCTCCTTCTTCATCCGCTCTCCGCCTACGGTGATCAGGACGGAGCTCCCGTCCCTGGGGAGCTCGAACTCCGCGGAGAGCAGGGCCTTAAGGAAGGCATCAGCGAAGTTCTCCCCTAGGCAGGCGGCCTCCCCCGCGCTGAGCATCTCCACCCCAAGAATCGGATCCGCCCCGGTCAGACGCATGAAGCTGAACTGGGGAACCTTGACTCCCACATGCGGGATTGGGGGGAGCTCCGGTATGCCCAGCTCCTTAAGCTTCTTTCCCAGCATAACGGCTGTGGAGACCTCGATGAGGTTCACGCCTCTGGTCTTGCTCACGTAGGGGAGTGACCTGGAGGCTCTTAGGTTACACTCGATGACTGAGACCTCACCGTCCTTTACGAGGTACTGGATGTTGAATGGGCCCCTTATCTTAAGGGCCCGGGCTATCGCCCGCGTGTAATCCTCTATTCTCTTCACCGTCTCGCTGCTGAGGGTCTGAGGTGGGATGCTCATGACGGCGTCCCCGCTGTGCACGCCGGCTTGTTCTATGTGCTCGATGACTGCGCCGATGAGCGTCTCCTCCCCATCTGAGACCCCGTCCACCTCAACCTCCTTCGCTCCCTCAACGAACTTTGAGATGACGACCGGGTGCTCAGGGGAGACTCTCGCTGCGAGCTCCAGGTAGTCCCTCAGCTCCGCCCTGTTACGTGCAACCCTCATCGCGTATCCTGAGAGGACGTAGCTCGGCCTTATGAGGACCGGGTATCCTATCTCCTCCGCGAATCTCTCAGCATCCTCAATCGTCGTTAGCTTGCTCCATTCAGGCTGGGGTATCCCAAGCCTGTCTAGGAGGGCGCTGAATTTAGATCGGTCCTCAGCGAGGTCTATGCTCCTGCTCGAGGTTCCAAGCAGCCTCACCCCCGCCCTGCTCAGCTTCAATGCGAGGTTATTCGGGATCTGCCCGCCTACGCTAACGATGACCCCGTTCGGCCTCTCCTTCTCGTAGATGTCGAGCACCCTCTCGAGGGTCAGCTCCTCGAAGTAGAGCTTATCGGAGATGTCATAGTCAGTCGAGACCGTCTCGGGGTTATAATTCACCATTATAGCCTCGTCTATGCCCCTCCTCTTCAGGGCCCAGATCGTGTTCACCCCGCTCCAGTCGAATTCGACGCTGGAGCCTATTCTGAAGACGCCGGCGCCCAGCACCATGACCTTCCTCTCGGCGCCCTCGAAGCTCACGTCGTCCTCATCCCCGCTGTATGTGACGTACAGATAATTCGTCTTAGCCGGCCACTCCGCAGCCAACGTATCGATCTGCTTAACGACCGGGATTATGCCATGCCTCTTCCTGAGCCTCCTTATCTCCATCTCATCCTTCCCTAAGCACTTCGCGATCTGGGCGTCTGAGAACCCAAGCCTCTTCGCCTCCCTGATTATCTCCGCCGCGTCCTCCCCGTCCAGGCTGAGGGCCCGAAGCCTCCTCTCCATCTCGACGATGTTCCTTATCTTATAGAGGAACCAGCAGTCAACCCCGCTTAGCTCATAGATCTTCTCGATTGGGACCCCCATCTTCATGGCCTTAACTATCTTGAAGAGCCGCTCATCAGTGGGGTTCTCCAGATTATCGAGTATAGACTCTAGGGATTCAGGTTCATCGTCATCCCCGACGAGCCCCGTTCTCCCTATGTCGAGCATCCGAACGGCCTTCTGGAGGGCCTCCTCGAATGTCCGGCCGATCGCCATGACCTCCCCAACCGACTTCATCTGAGGCCCAAGATGGGGGTCTACATTCCTGAACTTCCGGAGGTCCCACCTCGGGATCTTCACGACCAAGTAATCGAGCGCCGGCTCGAAGCAGGCCGTCGTTATCCCCGTGACCTTATTGATCAGCTCTGGGAGGAGATAGCCGATAGCTAGCTTCGCCGCTATGTAAGCGAGCGGGTAACCAGTCGCCTTGCTGGCGAGGGCTGAGCTCCTAGACATCCTCGCATTTATCTCTATGGCCCGGAACTCCTCGGAGCTCGGGTGGAGGGCCCACTGTATATTGCATTCCCCTACTATGCCGAGGCTCTGGACGGCCTTTATCGATCCCGACCGGATGAGGTGATACTCACGGTTCGTCAGGGTCTGGGAGGGCGCAACGACTATTGAGTCTCCTGTGTGGACGCCCATGGGATCGAAGTTCTCCATGTTACAGACCGTCAGGCAGTTATCCTCGTAGTCCCTCATGACCTCGTACTCGACTTCCTTCCATTTCCCAATGTACTCCTCGACGAGGACCTGGGTTATCATGCTCTGAGCGAGGGCCCGGCTGACCATCCCCCGCAGCTCATCCCTGCTCCTGGCTATCCCTGAGCCCTTACCCCCGAGGGTATATGCAACCCTGAGGATGACTGGAAAGCCGAGGTCCTCCGCTATGCTTAGGGCCTCCTCAACGGATGTCGCCGACCTGCTTCTGGGCACGGGTATCCCCGCCCTGATCATCGCCCTTCTGAATAGCTCCCTGTCCTCGGTCTCCTCTATCGCCCTTATGGGGGTTCCCAGAACCTTCACATCGTATTTCTCCAGGATCCCGCTCTTCGCGAGCTGGACGCCGCAGTTCAGGGCGGTCTGCCCGCCGAAGCCGAGGAGGATGCCGTCAGGCCTTTCCCTCCGGATGACCTTCTCGACGTATTCAGGCGTTACCGGCAATAGGTAAACCTTCCCCGCTAGTCTCGGGTCGGTCTGTATCGTCGCTATGTTCGGGTTTATGAGGACCGTCTCGATCTTCTCCTCCCTTAGGGCCTTGAGGCATTGGCTTCCCGAATAGTCGAACTCGGCTGCCTCCCCTATCTTTATCGGGCCGCTCCCGAGGATTACGACCTTCCGCACCCACTCGAACTTCGGCATCTCCCTCACCCAATCTTCTCCATGAACAGGTCGAAGAGGAACTCCGTATCGTAAGGCCCAGGGGAGGCCTCTGGATGCCACTGGACTGCGAATGACCCGCCGCTCCTATGCCTGATCCCCTCAACCGTCCTGTCATTAGCGTTTATGAACCACACCTTTAGATCCGTCCCCTTCAGCGAGTCTGGATCCGTAGCGTACCCATGATTCTGAGTCGTGATGTAGCATCTCCCGGTCTCAAGGTCATAGGCCGGCTGATTCTGAGACCTATGCCCATACTTCAGCTTGTACGTGTCCCCTCCGAGGGCCAGGGAGATCACCTGGTTTCCGAGGCAGATCCCCATAACTGGGATTCCATCCCCTATCAGGGAGGCAGTAGCGTCAAAGATCTCCCCCGCCATCCTCTTCGGGTCCCCGGGGCCGTTGCTGATCAAGACCCCGTCAGGCCCGTACTCCATGATCTCGTCAGCTGCGAAGTCGTAGGAAACACGGATGACCTCCACTCCGCGTTTAAGGAGGCACCTTATTATGCCCGCCTTCACCCCGCAGTCGACGAGGACTACCCTTCTCCTCCCCCCAGTCTCGTAGTGGATGGGCTCCGATATCGTGACCTCCCTGACCAGGTCCCTCAAGTTCGGGTCTGGGATGTGCCTCGACTCCCCCAGCAGCCCATCCAGGTCCGGCTCGCATCCAGCCTCGTAGACCTCCAGTATACCGAGCATGACGCCCTTTTCCCGGAGCTTCTTCGTCAGCCTCCTCGTATCTATGCCGCAGATCCCCGGGATCCCCTCGCTTCTGAGCCACTCATCAAGCGTCCTCTCAGAGGCCCAGTGATAAGGCTCTAAGCAGAGCTCCTGGATCACAAGTCCTGTTACCTTGATCCCTATAGACTCGAAGAAGATTGGAACCCCGAACCTGTCGCATCTGTACGCTGGGACGCCGTAATTCCCTATGAGCGGATAGGTCAGGGTTAGAATCTGTCCATGATAGGAGGGGTCAGTAAGCGACTCTGGATAGCCGACCATGGATGTTGAGAAGACAACCTCACCCGTGACCTTTCCCGTAGCCCCGAAGCCGCTGCCGAGGAAAATGGTTCCATCTTCCAGAACAAGCGCGGCCTTCCTGGCTTCCCAAGGGCTACTTTTATGTCCCAAACGACCCTCCTCAAGCAATTGAGCAACCCCAATTTAAGCATTACGGTTTGTTACGGAGGCATACCTGATTATCCTCTCAGCCTCCGCATTCAGCCTCGCCTCAGCTGACTTCAGCCTCTCAATTCTCCGGCTGACCCACTCTCTCGAGCAGGCTAGGAGCCTCCTACGCTCCTTCAGCATCCCCTCCGCCTCCCTCCTGGATGGGCCTCCCATGACGCTGCATGACTCGACGCATCTCGAAAGATCGACTATGCGCATGATCTCCTCCCCATCCACCTTCAACGGCGACCCGAGGATCTCCAAGGCGGCCTCCTCCAGAACCTCCGGCGTGAGGTCCCTCAGGGCCTTCCCTCCCCCAATCAGCCTCTTCACTGCTGAGCCGACTATCCTGTGGGCCGTTCTGAAGGGAACCCCATGATCTCGGAAGAGCATGTTAGCCAGCTCCGTCGCGGCTAGGAAGGAGAGCTCAGGCCTCGTCTCAGCTACGGATCGCACCTTCAAGTTCAGAACAACATCGGCCAGCATCCTCAGGCACCACGTAGCCGTCTCAGCCGCTGCCCAAAGCCTCGGAGTAGCCTCCTGGAAGTCTAGGTTGTAGCCCGTCGGCAGAGCCTTCAGGACGGCGGCTGAGGCTGCGAAGTCCCCTATAATCAGGCCCATCCTTGCGCGGATGACCTCTAGGACATCTGGGTTCTTCTTCTGGGGCATTATGCTGCTCGTGAAGGCGTATTCGTCTGGGAGCTCAACAACCCCGAACTCCCAGGTGCTGTAGACCACGAGGTCCTCAGCGATCCTACTCAGGTCAACGGCTAGGACTGAGAGGACGGCCAAGGCCTCCAGCAGGAAGTCCCTGCTCGATACGGCGTCCAGGGAGTTTTCGAGAACACCATCGAACCCGAGCAGCTCAGCGACCCTCCCCCGGCTTATGGGGAAGCTCGTCGTGGCTAGGGCCCCAGCTCCCATCGGGCACTCGTTAACACGGCTGTACGCCTCCCTGAGCCGTTCTAGGCTTCTCTGAAGAGCATCGAACTGCGCGATGAAGTAATGCGCCGTTGTTATCGGCTGAGCTGGCTGCAGGTGAGTATACCCAACCATGATCGTCTCCACGCCGTCCTCAGCCTTTCGGATCAAGGCCTCCTGGAGGCCGATCACAGCCTCTGCTGTTCTGAGGATCTCCTCTCGGAGCTTCATCCTTATCGCTGTTGAGACCTGGTCATTCCGGCTCTTAGCGAGGTTTAGGTTCCCGCCGACCTCAGGCCCAACCTCCTTGATGACCTGCTCCTCTACGGCTACGTGGGCATCCTCATCTTCAGGCTTCAACTCGACCTTCTCGTCTAGCCCAGTCAGGGCCTTGAGTATCCTTCCTCCCTCTTCGCTGCTTATTATTCCGGATTCGACGAGCATGACGATGTGAGCCCTATTTATGTCGACTATCTGCTTCAGTATCTTCTCATCATCCTTCGCGGAGGAGACGAACCGTACGACGTCCCTCCTCGCTGGTCCCAGCCTTCCCTTCCTGAGAAGATCAGACACCGGCCTTTTCTCCTATCCTCTTTAGTGCATTCGCTATCCTCGTCTGGAGGCCCCAGAGCTCAATGAACCCCGCTGAGGAGGACTGGTCGAATGTTGACTCTATATCGTACGTGGCGAGGTCAAGGTCATAGAGCGAGAATGGGGACGACCGGCCTACAACGTGGAGGGCGCCCTTGTAGAGCTTCACCCTAACCTCGCCGCATACCCTCCTCTCAGCCTCATCGATGAAGGCGTCGAGGTCCATCCTCAACGGGTCCATCCAGAGGCCCGTGTAGACGAGGATGCTCCAGAGGCCGTCGACCTGCTGCTTGAAGTAGACCTCATGCCTCGTAAGCACGAGCTTCTCTAAGTCCCTATGAGCCTCGATTATGACCGTTGCCGCCGGGCACTCATAGATCTCCCTCGACTTTATCCCCACAAGCCTATCCTCCATGTGGTCTATGCGGCCTACCCCATGCTTCCCAGCTAGGCTATTCAGCGCCTCGATGAGGCTGACGGGGCTCATCTCCTCCCCATTCAGGGCGATGGGGACGCCCTCCTCAAACCTTATGGTCAGATACTCAGGCTTATCCGGGGCCTTCTCAGGCGGGACCGTCCACTCATAGACCTCCTCCGGAGGCTCAACGTCCGGGTGCTCCAGCACCCCGCACTCAACCGATCTGCCCCAGAGGTTCTGATCCACGCTGTAGGGCTTATCGACATCCACTGGGACCGGTATGCCGTTCTCCTCCGCGAATTTTATCTCAGCATCCCTAGTCATGTTCCACTCCCTAACGGGAGCTATGACATCTATCTCAGGGGCCAACGCCCTAGCGGAGACCTCTATCCTCACCTGGTCATTACCCTTCCCGGTGCATCCATGCGCAATCGCATCTGCGCCTTCCTTCTCCGCAACCTCGACGAGCTTCTCGGCTATCAAGGGCCTAGAGAGCGCCGTGCTCACTGGGTACTTCCCCTCGTAGAGCGCGTTCGCCTTTATGGCTGGGAAGACGTATTTCCTAGCGAACTCATCCTTCGCGTCTATTGAGTAGTGCTTTATGGCCCCGAGGCTTTCCGCCTTCTCCCCTATCGCCTTGAGGTCCTCCCTCTGACCAACATCAAGGGTGACCGTTATCACCTCAGCCTCGTATTTCTGTTGAAGCCACTTTAGCAGGACCGAAGTGTCCAGTCCGCCTGAGTACGCGAGCACTATCTTCTTCGTCAATCATCCCATCCCCTGGGCTCATTTCCATTCAAAGAGAACGAAAACGTTATATATCCTTTTTGGCCAAGCTATGTCGAATTTCAGTTAGAAGTGACCAGAATTGGTCGAGCTGTCCATCTCAAAGACCGTTCAGAGCCTGATAGAGAATGACCCGCCGATCCAGGATGCCTTAGCAAGGGGCTACGGAAACTACAGCGCGATAGCGCGTATACTCAGACCCAGAGTCGAGGAGATCCACGGGAGGAGGGTAAGCCTAACGGCGATAATAACGGCCGTGAAGAGGGCAAGCGCCACATATACGCCGAAGACGGAGTATCAAGGGATAGTCGCCGGGAGCAAGATAAGCCTGCGAACGGACGTGGCGAAGATCTCAGTCGAGAAGACCCGGAGGACCCTTGAGAAGGCTAGGCTAGCATCAGCGGATTTCCCGGAGGCCTTCTTCCAGGTTCTTGAGGGAGCTTCGACTCTCACGCTCATCTTCGATGACGGAATATTCAGCGAGGTTAGGTCAATCTTCAGGAAGGATGAGATCCTAGCTGAGAAGCGGGGTCTAGCGGCCCTCATTGTGCAGAGCCCACAAGGCATAGTCGAGACCCCGGGATGCATAGTCGCCTTCTACAATCCGATCTCTAGGGCCCACATAAATATAGAGGAGACGGCGAGCTGCTTCACTGAGACGATAATAGTCCTGAGTATGGAGGATGCCGCTAGGGCATTCAGCATACTCGCTGAGCTGATCTCCCAGATGAGGAGGAGCCTCAAAAAAATAGGGGATGCGCCGTGAACCCGGCTGGCCGCTTAGAGAAGCCTCTCCAGGTACTCCCTTCCCTTAAGGAAGCCCTCCTCGGGGCCGAAGAATCTGTCCTCGTGCTCTATGCTCAGCACATAGTCGTATCCGACCTCTTTCAGGGCCGTTATGTATGCTGTCCAGTCTATTTCTCCCCACCCCGGAATCCGGTATCTCCACCAGCCCCTTCCGAGGACGCCTACCTCCCTAAGCCTGAAAGGCAGAACCTCAGTATCCTTAGCGTGGGTATGGAATATCCTCTCTCCGAACCGGTGAACAGCCTCGATGTAGTCGATCTGCTGCCAGAGGAGATGCGAGGGGTCGAAGTTGAAGCCCAAGGATGAGCTGGGGACGGCCTCCAGGACCGCCTGGAAATGGTCGAGGCCCTGAAGGTTCGTTGCGAACCAGTTCTCGAAGGCTATCCTAACGCCGTGGGCCTCAGCCTCATCGGCCAGCGGCCCGAAGACCCCGGGGAAGTCCTCCGCTATTGTCTGCTTTTTATCCTTTCCGGGCTTCGGCCCGCCTGCGGATGTGCAGATGACATCGACTTCTAGCTGGGAGGCAGCCTCGATCATCTTCTTAAGGAACTCCTGCTCCTCGCGGCTCTCGAGTATCCTGAGGCTGTAGAAGGCGAGGCTCGTGATCTTGATGTCCTTATCGGCGAGTATCCGCCTGACAGGGCCAGCCCCACCCGTCAGAATCCGGTTGATATCCAGCTGCTTCACCGTTGGGGAGACAGCCATCTCTAGTCCTTTAAAGCCGTTCCTCGATGCCCAATCAGCTAGCTCCTCGAAGCTCCAGCTCCTCAGGGGGGAAGAGAGCAATCCGACAAACATGTGATTCAACCTCTCCTTTTTTTCCTTATGAATCATCTCCGCATGGTTTAATAAAGTATCCCCCACAAAGCATGTGAAGAGATAAAAAGGGAAGCGGTAATCCTCGTAGAGAGGCGACGTTTATGACTGAGAAGGTGAGGATAGGGTTCGTCGGCTGCGGGTTTATGGGGCAATGCGTCCATCTGCCATCCTTCCACAGGCTCAGAAACGCGGAGATCGTCGCTATATGCGATCTCAGGCCGAGGCTTGCCAGGGCGGTTGCGAGGAGATGGCGCATAGGAAAGGTCTACACATCTCATCTAGACCTGATTGAGGATGACGATGTAGACGCCGTTGTGGAGATAACGAACAAGTTTGTTCACGCCCAGATAGCAATAGATGCTTTAGAGGCGGGAAAGGACGTCTTCACTGAGAAGCCGATGGCCACGACCAGCAGCGACGCTTTGGAGATGGTGAAGGCAGCCGAGAAGAACAATCAGAAGCTCATGGTCGGCTACATGAAGCGATACGACCCTGGGGTCCTGAAGGCGAAGGAGGCCTTTCAGAGCCTCGCCGAGCATACGGAGGTAACCTACGCTAGGTCACATTTATTTGGGGGAGACTGGATATGCGGCGCACCGGCCGAGGAGAGGATAATGACTGATGAGCCGTCCCCGAAGATCCCGGCTAGATACCCGGACTTCCTCCCCAAAGACCGCGAGCCCCTAATGAATCACATACTCGAGCAGATCCACGACATAAACCTGCCCAGATACTTCCTAGGCGACCCCTCTGAAGTGCTATTCTCAGCAGACCAGCCTGGCTCTCTTGTCTCCGTGCTGAGCTACGGCGATTTCTCTCTGGTCTTCGAGCTCGGCTACATCTCAGCTGACATCTGGGACGAGCAGCTCCTCATCTACTTCAGGAACGGATGGGTGGACATCAGGCCTCCACCTCCCCTCCTGAGGAACGTACCGGCGAAGGTTCACGTCTATAAGGCCAACGGGGACCATGCGGAATTGTTGCCTCACGGATCGTGGGGCTGGTCATTCGAGCGGCAGGCTGAGCACTTCGTCAAGTGCATAATCGATGATGAGGAGCCATTATCCGGCGGCGTAGACTCCTACAAGGACATAGTCATCGCTGAGAGCATCATGAAGTCCATGATTGAGGGGAGGCCGGAGAAGATTGATTTCGAGCTGGGCTCCAAGAACCGATGATCATGAACCATCCTTGAACCTTCGTTATCCCCCCTGCAAAACCGTTATAAACCCCTCGGCCTATCAGAGGGGGAGGCGGAACCCCATATGAGAATCAAGGACATAAGGACCTTTACTCTCAGATCCGGACCGATAGTCCCAAAGGGCTTCTGGGAGGAGAGGCTGGTGAGGCCTGTCGATTTATATGAGAGGTTCCGTGAGGAGCCATACTTCCCCATCGGTGAGGAAGGCACATTCAAGCAGACCTTCCTGGAGATAATCGCCGAGGACTCCGAGGAGAGGGGAATCTTCGGCCCGCTACCCCATAAAATAGCATCTATAATCGAAGGGTCGCTTAAACCTCTGATCTTGGGGGAGGACCCCTTCGCGGTTGAGAGGATCTGGGACATAATGTATAGGTCGCAGATCCATGGGAGGAAGGGTGAGACGATGATCGCGGTAAGCGCGGTGGACTGCGCCCTATGGGACCTCATCGGCAAGGTCAAGAAGGAGCCGGTTGTCAGGCTGCTGGGCGGCCCCGTTCAGGAGAGGGTCCCAGCATACGCCAGCATGCTCGGGTTCTCCTTGGACCCGAAAGCAGTCGAGAAGAGAAGCCTGGAGTACGTGGATAGGGGCTTCAGGGCCATGAAGTGGTTCTTCCGCCACGGCCCAGGCAGCGGATCGAAGGGAGCTGAGGAGAACATCAGGCTCGTAAAGGCCGTTCGAGACTCAGTCGGATACGATGTCGATCTGATGCTTGACTGCTGGAGCAGCTGGACGATAGACTACGCGGTCAGGATGGCCAGAAAGATAGAGAGGTACGAGCCTGCGTGGCTCGAGGAGCCCCTCATGCCGGACGACATAGATGGGTACGCTGAGCTCCGTAGGAGGGTCGAGATCCCAATAGCTGGCGGCGAGCATGAGTATACCCGATGGGGCGCCAGGGAGCTCCTGAAGCGCAGGGCAGTTGATATACTCCAGATGGATGTAACTTGGGCTGGAGGGATAACGGAGATGAGGAAGGTCTGCGCCCTCGCCTCAGCTGAGGGTGTGCCTGTGATCCCTCATGCCGGATGGACCGAGCCCGCGCAGTCATTAATCTTCTCTCAGCCGATGACCGTCTGCCCCATGATTGAGTACCTGATTAAACACTCAGTCATTCAGCAGGCCTTCAACAGGGAGAAGTTGAAGCCTAGGGATGGATACTTCTATGCCCCCAGGAAGATAGGGCTCGGATTCGAACTTGAGACTGAGAAGACCGTGAAGGAAGAAGATATATGAATTTGAGGCCAATTATTGAACTTATAGATGCTTTATTAGCCTTAAAAGGATTCAAAAGATGGTCTCATGAAGCTAACATTTCCTTTCTGGCCAAGATCGGTTTGGAGAAGTCGATATTAGAAGAATTGATATATCGAGAAGAAAGAGGCATAGCAGCAAGTATTATGGAACTGTTTTTTCTAAAAGAGAATCTGAGATAGAAGTTACGTACTTGGAAAAGGTGTTTGCAAAAATTTTGAAAGAAGTAAGAAAAGGAATCGGTTTAAAACAAAGATAAAAGATTTTTATGATACGGATTAAACACGATAAACTCATCTAACGCGCCCACAAAAATTACTCTAGGACCTTAATCTCGTATCCCATTTGCTCATGCCACTCTTTCCTAAGGTCTCCTTCCAAGTTTCCTATCTATCTCTCTTCTGA